>JAYURC010000038.1:0-10460 GCA_043756405.1 Polaromonas sp. | reverse complement strand
GGCGGTAGATGCTGTCATGGTGGCGGACATGAGCGAGTTGCGCAAGGTTTGCACCGCCAGGATTTCAGAGCCTTTTTGTTTGGACAATGCTGAAAACCATTCCTCGCGCAAATTGGCGTGCGCCGATCGCGCAAGCGCCGCCGGATTGCGGCGTTGCATTCGCAGCAGGGCCAACTCGTAAGCCACCAGCACAGCCACTGTGATGCCTGCCGCAACCCATGATGTAATGCCAGTCATGAACATACCCCATTAGGCTGCGCTTGCAGCAGGATTGTTCAAACGCTTTTCGCGCCACGAAAAAATCACCATGCCCGCCAGCATGGCTGCAACAAATACCAGTGCCTTGGGTTCGCCCGTGCCTAACGCCGCCAGGGCAGGACCAGGGCAAAAGCCAGCAACGCCCCAACCTGCGCCAAACAGCGCACTGCCTGTCAGCAAGCGCCTGTCAATCGCAGATGCTGTGGGCAGTTTCATCTCTGCGCCAATGAATGATCGCGTGCGCTTTTTGGCAATTAGAAAAGCGAAAAACCCGACCAGAATAGCCCCGCCCATGACAAAGGCGAGGGACGGATCCCAAGCGCCTGCAAGGTCTAAAAAGCCCAGCACCTTGGCCGGGTTGGCCATGCCAGAAATAATCAACCCCAGGCCGAATACCAGCCCCGATAACAGTGCAGATAGTGCAAACATGCCGTGTCCTTCAGAAATTCAAAATATGGCGCACCACAAACACGATTGCAAAACCTGCGCTCATGAACATGACAGTTGCTGCCAGCGAACGCAGCGATAGCCGCGATAAGCCGCACACGCCATGCCCGCTGGTGCACCCCGCGCCGTAACGCGTGCCCACGCCCACCAGCAGTCCGGCAACTACCAGCACGGCATAGTCCGCATCAATTTGCACCGGCGGCAGCGCCTGAAAAACTGAATAAGCCAGCGGAGCAATCACAATGCCGCCTACAAACGCCGCCCGCCACAACACGTCGCCCCGCACCGGCGTCAACAGCCCACCCAGCACGCCGCTAATACCTGCAATGCGCCCATTGAGCAATACAAACATGGCGGCAGCCAGGCCAATCAACATGCCGCCAAACAATGACGACCACGGCGTAAATGCATTCCAGTCAATAGACATCAGTTTTCTCCATCAGGGCAATACATGCGGTGCAACAGCACCAGTATTTCAAGTGTGCGCGGGTCTGCCACGCTGTAGTAAATATTTTTGCCATCTCGGCGGGTGTTGACCACGCCCTCGTTGCGCAGCACGCCAAGTTGCTGCGACAACGTGGGCTGGCCGATGCCCAGTTCGGCTTGAAGCTCACCCACGCAGTGCTCGCCTTGCGAGAGTTGGCACAGCAGCATCAGCCGGTCTTCGTTGGCCAGTATTTTTAAAACGCCCACAGCCTGCGCAACGCTGATGCGCAGCAGTTGGGGGTCTATGACTGGATGAGGTACGTGCATGCTGTTTGCGTTAAATTTGACATTAATATACCAAACAATATAATATTAGTAAACATACTTTAAGCGTTGACCTCTATGAACAGCCGCATTTCAACTCAAGCTTTTTTTGACGCCACCACCTGGACGGTAACTTATGTGGTGTTCAGCGTCGCCACGCGCCATGCCGCCATCATTGACCCGGTGCTGGACTACGACTTCAAATCAGGTCGCACCAGCACCACGTCGGCCGATCAGGTGCTGGCGTACCTCAAGGCGCAAGATTTGACGGTGGAGTGGATTCTTGAAACTCACGCCCATGCGGACCATTTGTCTGGCGCGCATTACCTTAAAAAGCGTGTTGGCGGGCGAATCGCGATTGGAGAAAACATACGCGCCGTGCAGTCCACCTTCATGGCCGTGTTTAATTTGGGCGCTGATTTTTCAACCGACGGCAGGCAGTTTGACCATTTGTTCAAGGATGGGGAAGTCTTCAAAATAGGCGCAGTCGAGGCTGTGGCCATGCTGGTGCCTGGCCACACCCCGGCAGACATGGCCTACCGGATTGAGGATGTAGTTTTTGTAGGCGACACATTGTTTATGCCGGATGTCGGCACAGCGCGTGCTGACTTCCCGGGCGGTGATGCCCATGCACTGTACCGCTCGATTCACAAAGTGCTGGCGTTGCCGCTTGCGACCACGATATTTGTTTGCCACGATTACCCACCGCCATCCCGCACAGCGCAATGGCAAACCACAGTGGCTGAACAACGCGCCAAAAACATTCACGTGCATGATGGCGTAACTGAAGCGCAATTTGTAGCCATGCGCGCCGCGCGTGACGCAACGCTTGAAATGCCTTCGCTGATCATTCCATCAATTCAAGTCAATCTACGCGCCGGGGAAATGCCTGCGCCCGAGGCCAACGGCATCCGGTATTTGAAGGTGCCACTGAATGCTTTGGGTGCGAAAGCGGTTTAGCTGGTGAATCTGACTGTTTTCAGCGGCGAGCAACACATTGGTTGAAGCTTTGTAGCTGGAATGTTGTTTGTATCAGTCATGCTACTTGCTGATGCCAATCAGCCAGCGGTGTTGGGTTGGTCTGAATCAATCCGCCCGTCGACCAGTTCAATGATGCGGTCGCAACGCTTGGCCAGGCGCGGGTCGTGGGTGACGATCAAAAAAGTAGTGCCACTGGTTTGGCTCACGCTGCGCATCAGGTCAAAAATGTTGTCGGCTGACTGCGTGTCCAGGTTGCCAGTTGGCTCATCGGCCAGGACGAGGGCGGGCTGCATCACCAGTGCCCTGGCAATGGCCACCCGCTGTTGCTGCCCGCCTGACAAGTCATTGGCCATGTGATGACCCCAAGGTGTCAAACCGACCTTGTCAATCAACTCTTCAGCACGCTGGCGCATCTCTGCATCTGGCCTGCAGCGCATGGCCAGCAGCGGCAGCATGACGTTTTCAACGGCTGTAAATGCGGGGAGCAGGTTGTGAAACTGAAAGACAAACCCGATGGCGTCACCGCGCAAGCGGGTCAGGGCTTTGTCGGGCAGGTTTTCAGCCTCTTGCCCGGTTAAAAACAGCTTGCCTGCGCTGGGTTTATCAAGCAGCCCAATGATGTTAAGCAGGGTGCTTTTACCAGAGCCAGATGGCCCAATCAGCGCCGCAAATTCACTTCTAGCCAATGTCAGGTCGATGCCGTGCAGCACCTCGGTTTCATGCGTCGTGCCCGTACCGTAAGACTTGCGAATGCCCTCCAGCCGCAAGGTGGCTTCACCTGCGTGAGGGGGCGTTGTGCCTGGCATGTCAGCCACGAATTGCCACCGCCGGGTCAAGCCGTGCCGCGCGCTGGGCCGGGAACAAGGCCGACAGCGTACCCACCAGCGTGGCACCGATAGCTACCACCAGATACAGGCTCGGCCCGGCCTCCAGGTCAAAAAACGGCCCCCCAGCATCATTGACAGCAAAGCCGCGCCAGGCAGTCAAAAACAGCCAGCCCATCACTGAGCCGAAGATCGAGCCCAGCAAACCCAAAATGGCGCCTTGGAGTAAAAACACACCCAGTATCTGGCCGCGCGTGGTGCCTGTTGCGCGCAAGATGCCAATCTCTTTTGACTTTTGTACCACCGACACCACCAGCACACTGGCAATGCCCAATGCAGCTGTCAAGCCGACAAACAGGCGAATGATGAAGAAGGACATGGTTTGCCCTGACAGCGCCCTAAAGAATTCGGCATTGGTTTCAATCCAGCTTTCAACCTTGATGCCCGGCTGCGCTTCAATTTGCCGCGCCACAGCTTCAGCCTCAAAAGGCAGTGCCACTTTAAGCTGCAGGCTGCTGATGCCGCCGGGCAAGCCCACCAGGCTCTGGGCAGTGCGCAACGCCACATACACGCTCGTGTTCTGGCCCCGGTTGCCAAAGTCAAAAATGCCCGACACGAAAAGCACAATGGACGTGCCAGTGGCTGACCTGATCGTCAGCTTGTCGCCTAATTTAACCCCCAGGTCTTCGGCCAACTGACGGCCAATCAACACATCGGTGCTGGACAGTTCGGCTGTGCCCGTGATGATTTTTTCTCTTAAAGCAATCAGGCGCAGATAACTGTCAGGCTCAATGCCGCGCAGGCCCACGCCGGTGTTGGCATCGCCGCGCACGACAAATGCGGCACCTTCAATAACGGGTGCCACCACCAGCACACCAGGAATTGCCAGTGTGGTGTCGCGTACCTTTTGCCATTGGTCAAGAGAAGGCGGGCGTTGCGCGCTGGGCTGCACGAGCGTTGCAAATTCAACGTCACCACCTCCACCACCAGCACCACCACCACCACCACGCAGGGTACGCGGCGCCTGGTCGGGCGGGGTAATCACGATTTGAGGCTGAAAGTCCAGCAGTGTCTTGAAAATACTGCCCTGCAGGCCGGTTAGCAGCGCCGACATAAACACAATCACCGACACACCTAGCGCCACGCCTGCAATGATGAACAGCGTTTGCAGCAAGCCCTCACGCAAAAACCGGGTGGCCAGAATCCATTCAAAGGGCAAAAGCGAGTTCATGCCTTTATGGTCTTCCGGTCTTAACGAACGGGTGGCCCAGCATCAGCCTTGGCCTGCGCGGGTGGCAGCACAGCGGTGACGGTTGCCCGCACGCGCTGACCTGCTTTCACGCCGGTTTTTGACACCGGCACCACGCCTTCACCCGCCTGAATACCGCCCAACACCTCAAGGCGCGTGTCGCCGCGTAGTCCCAAAGTCACAAATTGTTTGACCACACGCTTGTCCCGTACCACCAGCACCCACGGTTTGCTTGTCGCCGCGTCTTGTACTGCGCTGCTTGCTATCACTACGGTAGCGGTACGCCTTGCTGTTTCAATGTCCACCGATACCGTCATGTCTTGACGCAAGTAGGCAGGCGGATTGGGAATGTTGAGTTTGACCTCTACCGCGCCGCGTGTGGCGTCCACACCTGGGTTGATGTAGCCCACCACGGCATCAAAGCGCTGGCTGGCAAAGGCATCTGCAGATGCATAGGCTTGCTGGCCAAGGGCAATTTTTGACAGGTTTTTTTCATCAATCTGAATCAGAATTTGCGTTTGTCCGCTGGCCGCCAGCACCATCAACGCCTTGCCAGGCTGCACGATGTCGCCCACCTCGACACTGCGCGAAATCAGTACGCCGCTGCTGGGCGCGAGCACCTGACCTTGCGCCAGCTTGGCGCGTGCCAATTGTTGCCCAGCCTGCGCCTGACTGAGTGCAGCTTGTGCAAGCAAGGCTTCGCTGCCACCCGCAGCATTTGTTTTCACCTGCGCCTGGGCGCTGGCGACCTGACTGGCCGCTACATCGACTGCGCGCTGCGCATCATCTACCGCAGCCTGGCTGACAAAGCCTCGGGCTACCAGATCGCGGCTCCGATCGAGCGCCTTGCGCGCCTGCAAGGCTGTTGCCTGGGCCTGTGCGAGTGCCTGCTCGGCTTGCGGCTGGCCAAGCTCACCGAGTTGCCGCAGCTTGGCTTGTGCTTGTGCTGTGGCTGCATCAGCTTGTGCCAAACTGGCGCGGCTATCGCTGTTGTCCAGTTCAATCAGCAGTTGCCCGGCAGCCACTGTCTGCCCCTCAACCACCGCAACCCGCTGCACCCTGCCTGAGCCCTGCAATGCCACTGTTACCCGCTGAGGTGAAACGACTCGTCCACTGGCCACCACACTTTGCACCAATTCGCCGCTTGTGGCGGCGTAAACGTCAACAGGTGTTCCAAGCAGGATGTTGCGCAGCAGGTAAAGCGCCAGTGCCAAAACTGCAAGAGCCAAAACTCCAAATTTGAGCCATGACAGCGGGGTTATTTGTTTGACTTTTTCCATCTTTTTGCCAAATCCAGATTTATTTTTTTGATTCGCATCAAGACTGGTTTCATCGACTTGTCTTGATGCGTGCAAAGCACGGGGCTCAACAGGCAGATTTTGAGAAGATGGAAGGTTATCCAAAAGGTTGATCCGTTGCAAAGCCAAAGCGTATGAGTGTGCAGCGAGAAAACGGCCTGTCAACCAACTCCGCCTTTTGACCTACATGTCATGTGTCTATTGGCAAATGCACTTGTATTCGCCCACGATTAAATCCGTGGAACAGTTCTCCGCGTCCAAAACCCAAGCAACAGTTTGCGCAACTCGCTGTACCAAAGCACAACACTGGCCATGCTAAGGCAGGTTAGCCATTGGTCAAGTGCCAGAGGCACGGTGCCAAATGCGACGTTGAGAAATCCAATGTGAATGACAGCCAGCTGCAGCAATAAGGACAGACCTACAGCAGCCCAGATCCAGCGGTTGGTAAACAGGTTGACGAATGCGCTGGCAGTGTCTGACCGCGCGTTGAAACATTGAAACAGGTGTGCCATCACCAGCACGGTAAAACCGGCGGTGCGGGCGGTAGGAACGTCACCGGCTCTAGCATCCGCGTCAATTTGGGCAATGAGCCCGCCGGGCAGGTACATATCCATTGTCAACAAGGCAACTACGGCAATGAGCAGTCCGATCTCAAATACGCCTGCCCACATCTGAAAGTCAATGACCCGCGCACTGATATGTCGTGGTTTGCGTGCCATGACGCCCGCTGTGGGCGGGTCAATGCCCAATGCCAGCGCGGGCCAGGTGTCTGTGATCAGGTTGAGCCATAAAATTTGTGTGGCCAGCAGCGGCAAAACAAACGACGCTGTGTTGACGGTTTCTGGCGCGCTGTTCAGGCCAATCACGCCTGCGCCCACCACACCTAAAAATACCGTTAACACCTCGCCCATGTTTGACGACAACAGGTACCGCAAAAACTTGCGAATATTGTCAAAAATATTCCTGCCTTCGCGGATGGCATCAACAATGGTGGCGAAGTTGTCGTCAGCCAATATCACTTTTGCGGCTTCTTTGGTGACTTCAGTACCGCTGATGCCCATGGCGATGCCCACGTTGGCTGATTTAAGGGCAGGGGCGTCGTTAACGCCATCGCCCGTCATGGCAACCACCTGCCCATCGGCTTGCAACGTGGCAATGATTTTCAGCTTGTTGGCGGGCGATACGCGCGCATAGACTGACGTGGTGCGCACGGCTTGCTCAAATTGCCTATCGCTCAGCGCATCCAGCTCAAGCCCGGTCAAAGTCGTATCGCCCGCTTTGGCAATGCCCAGATTTAAAGCAATACGCGCGGCAGTGCGCGGATGGTCGCCCGTGATCATGACCACCTTGACCCCTGCACCCTGGGCTTGCGCAATGGCTACAGCTGCTTCTTCGCGGGGTGGGTCCATCATGCCGACGGTGCCGACGTACACCAGGTCGTGCTCGAGAGCAGCGGACGCTTTTGATGGCTCTGACTTGTCCAGTGGGCGATAGGCAACAGCCAACGTGCGCAGCGCAGCGTCTGACAGCTTGTCAACATCTTGAAGAATTTGGGTGCGTTGGTCAGCATCCAGAGACTTCGTTGTTTGACCTGTCTGAATATGCGAGCACTTGCCCAGCAACACGTCTGGCGCACCTTTACAGACCAGCACGATCTGCTCGCCGCGTTCATAGTCCACTTCAAGAGTCGACATCATCTTTCGGTCTGATGTGAACGGGATTTCACCAACGCGCGTATACCGTTCGCCGCGCAGTACCGGTGCTTCTTGCATCAACTTTTGCTCGGCTACTAAAAACGCAGCTTCTGTTGGATCACCGTGAATACCCCACTGACCACTTTTTGATTGCACCAGCGCTGAATTGCCTGCCAGAGAGCCATAACTCAACAACAGTGTTTGCTCATCAAGCAACGAACCTGCCATTAAATTTTGACCACCTTGCTGAATGCTGCCGTCCGGCGCGTAGCCGACACCTGTGACTTGCGTCATGCCTGACGCAGTGATGATCTGCTCAATGGTCATTTCAGCCCGCGTCAGCGTGCCGGTTTTGTCAGTTGCAATCACGGTGGCAGAGCCCAGCGCCTCGACCGAAGACGGCTTTTTAACGATCGCGTTGCGCGCGGCCATCCGCCGCACACCAAGTGCCAGCACCACAGACAAGATGGCAGGTAGCCCTTCAGGCACGGCCGCTACGGCCAGCGCTACGCCAAACAGCAGCACACCCACGACATCGGCTATAGACTGAATGTTTGAAATCATCAAAATGGTGGCGACCACAATGATGGTAATGACAATGACCGCGATACCCAACAGCCGCCCGATGTGGGTAATTTCTTTTTCCAGCGGAGTGGGCTCGTCTTTGACTACTTTGAGCAACGCCGCAATAGCGCCAATTTCAGTGGCCATGCCGGTTGCAGTCACAACTGCCAGGCCCGTGCCTTGAGCCACCGCAGTGCCTTTGAAAACCATGTTGAGCCTGTCGCCAAGTGCTGCTGCACTTTCCAGCCTGGCCGCGTCTTTTAGCACGGCCTCACTTTCGCCCGTCAGGGGTGCCTCCAGTACCCGAAGCGTTGCAGCCTGCGTTAATCTGGCGTCCGCCCCGACAGCATCGCCTTCAGCCAATACCAGCATGTCGCCGATGACCAGATCAGTGCTGTTGATTTGCAGCCGCGTGCCATCGCGGATGACTGAAGACCTGGCCTCTGTCATTCGGGCAAGCGCAGCAACTGCGTCTCTGGCTTTGCCTTCTTCCAGGTAGCCCAGGGCAGCATTGAGCAGCACCACCGCCGCAATCACCAGTGCATCAATGGGCCAGCCAGCAAAGCCTTCGACACCCCACGCCAGAAGTGCGATGGCAATTGCGGCCAACAAAAGGTAGATCAGAGGGCTCTGAAACTGCGCCACAACCCGCCGCCAGGCAGGCACAGGCGGCTCTGGCTGAAGTACGTTGCGACCATTTGCCAATAGCCGGGCAGCAGCGTCTTGCGCTGTCAGGCCGGCAATCACATCCGTCTTGACTGCTTTTATGGCGGCGTCGGCCTCTTGAACCGACCAGTCGACATTCGGGGGTGATTGATTCATGGACTCAGGGCCTGCCGCCACAGTTTGGTGCGCCCTTAACTGGCGACGGCTTATTTCACCAGCAGCACAGGTATGTCGCAATCTGACACCACGCGCTGCGCAACACTGCCCATCAGTGTTCTGCCAATCAACCCGTGGCCGCGCGTTCCCATCACGACCAAGTGGGACTTTTCTATTGCAACGGCCTTGAGGATTTCATCGACAGGATGGCCAACAACAAAGGCACATCGGTAGTTCAATGCATGCTGGTCCAGAAATTTTTTAATCGGCTCCAGCACCTTGTCACCCTCTTCACGGTGGTAGGCAGCTACTTCCGATGAGCCCAACATGCTTGAGACACGACCCGGCACTTGCAGTTGAACATTCAAAACAAACAGCTCGTCGTTGCTGTTCAGCAGAGTTTCGTGAGTCACAAGAAATGCCAATGCTTTTTTTGTGTATTCGCTGCCATCAGCTGCCAATAATATTTTCATAGTCGTTTCCTTAAATTATCTAAGCACTAAAACCGGAATATGCGAATGCGTCAGCACATGCATGGTCTCGCTGCCCATGAGCAGGCGCTTCATGCCGCGCCTGCCGTGTGATGCCATCACGATCAAATCGCACTTGTGCTTTTTGGCGGCGTTGATGATGGCCTCGGCTGTGAAGTCTGACGACACAGTGACGGCTTTGGCTCTGATTCCTTCTGCTTCTGCGGCATCTTTTACCTTGGTAACAACAGCCATGGCGGCATCGGCCCACTGTTTTTCTACGTCTGCCACGTTGTCTGAAGACAAGGAAACGCCCCCTTCAAAGTAACTGACTGGGTAGCGCGGGATGATTTTCAAGGCCACAACGCTTGCACCTGACAGTGCGGCAAGCTCAAGCCCACTTGCCACGGCTTTGCGTGACAGGGTGGAGCCGTCGGTGGCGATAAGAATTTTTTGGTACATAACAAGTCTCCTGGTGCTTGTGGGTTCAGATTAAGACAAATGAAAGCGGCAGGACTTGATCCATATCAAGACTTGACTTAGTAACTAGACGTAGCCTTGCAGGATGCAGGCAACCAGTACTTCCTCTTTTTTTAGCCTGGCTCAACCTGGACCGCATGAGAACACTTTACGTGCAAGTCTTGCTGCATATGACGATCCCGAGGCGTGGGAGACTTTTAGTCAAAGCATTGACAAAGATCCAAAAGCACAAATTTTTCAGTCGTTTGTGCTGGTTACCGGTATGCATTGCGCGGCCTGTGCCCTGGCGCTTGAAACGGCGCTCGGGCAGGTCAACGGCGTGCTGGCAGTGCAGGTTAGCGCGGCCAGCGCACGGGCCAGTGTCACCTGGTCGGCAGTACACACCAAACCGTCAGTGTGGTTGGGCGCAGGTCTTGCACAAGGCTACCAGTTGCTGCCTGCAGCCGATGCCGTGACGGTTGGCGGTGACCGCCAGCAGTCACGCTTGGTGTTGTGGCGCTGGCTGGTCGCCCTTTTTTGCATGATGCAAGTCATGATGTACGCCGCGCCAACCTACTTCACGCAGCCAGGCGACATCACCCCTGATCTTGAAAAGCTGCTGCGCTGGGCGTCATGGGTGCTCA
>JAYURC010000037.1:0-28003 GCA_043756405.1 Polaromonas sp. | reverse complement strand
AGGGCAAAGCCGCCGATCAGGTTGTCTTTGGCGGCTTTTAATTCAACTTCTGTGGGGCCATTGGCAACAAAGTCTTTGACTACCGTTCGCGCCACATCAAGCGCCTGCGCTGCCTGGTCTGGCCGGGTTTGCAGGCTGACAGTAAAAGCACCCGCATGCAGGCCGGGTGCAAAGTTGCTGTACGCGCCGTAGGTCAAGCCGCGCTTTTCGCGCACCTCGTTTTGCAGCCGCGACACAAAGCCGCCACCGCCCAAAATATAGTTACCGACCAGCAACGCAAAGAACGCCGGATCATTGCGTTTATAGCCGGGCTGGCCAAAAAGCACCTGGGCCTGCGCGGCGTCAAAGGCAATGACTTTTTGCTGCGCTTGCGCTAGTGCAGCAACTTCAGGGATGACCGGCAAGGCTGGCAAAGTGGCGCAGGCAACTTGCGGCAAGCGGCCCAGCAGCTGCTGGGCAATACCGTCAGCCTGGGCGCGCGTGACGGCACCCACCAGGCTGATGCGGGCGCGGCAAGCGGCCACGCCAGAAGCATAAAACTGCTGCATATCGGCAACGCTGATGCGGCCTAAAGTGGCTTCGGTCGGCTCAAAACCGTAAGGGTGATTGCCATACACCGCCTGCGAATAGGCACGCCCCGCCACGTTACCCGGCCGGTTATAGGACTCCTGCAAACTGGCAATCGCCTTTTGTCGGTCGCGTTGCCAGACGTTGTCGGTAAAAGCTGGTTCGCCAATTTGCCTTGCCGCCAGCGCCACTGCTTTGGCCAGCAGGTCTGGCTCGGTCAACGTGCGCAAAGAAAAACTCATGCGGTCACTGCCTGCGCTGCTGCCGTACTGCGCGCCTAAATCAGCCCAGGCTTCGCCCAAAGCGTTTTCGTCCAGTGCGGGCAAGCCTGCGCGCGCTGCCACGCCATTGCCGGCTTGCCCGGCGGTCGCGCTAGCCAGGCCTGCTTTGTCAGGCGTGTCTCGCCTGCTACCCGCATCAAAGTCAATTTGCACATCAAGCATGGCAATGGCTGGGCTCTCCACCAAAAACACCGTTGCGCCATTGGGCAATGTCCATTTTTGAATCGGTATGGCCGCTAAAGAATAGCCAGAAAATGCACATAAAATGGCTGTAGCGCAATAAATACGTGCGCTAGCAGCTATTGATTTAATAGTAAACTTCATGTCCTTAATGCCTTGCAGGTGTGGTGGGTGCAGCGCGTGGCTTGCGGGGTGCATTGGGGTCCAGCGGCTGCGGAACCAGCGTGGCCACCGTCATCTGGTCATCACCAAAATACTTGGCGGCCACGGCTTGTACTTCTGCACCGGTGATGCTGCGCAGCTTGGCAATCAGCCGGGCATCCGCATCCATCGGAAACCCGTTGATCCAGTTCGAACCCAGCTCACGCGCCTGGTTGAACACACTGTCGAGCTTGTAGGTTTCGCCCGCTACCCACTGCACTTTGACTCGGGCCAGCTCTGCATCGTTCACGCCAGATTGGGCAATCAACGCGACTTGCTGGCGCAGGCTACTTGCCAACTGGTCAGCCGTTTTGCCCGGTGCGGGCACGCCCGCCAGCACAAATAATTGCGGTCCACGACCCAGCAGACCGTTGTATGCATTAGCACTGTCGGCCAGGCGGCCCGTACCGTCAGGCAGACCTTGCTCCAGCGCGCGGTTCAGCCGCGCGCCGCTGTAACCGTCAAGCACCGCAGCAAGTACCGTCAGCGCCAGCGCGTCCCGTCCGGCCTTGTCGTCTGCAAAATCTGCAGGCTGTAACTGGGGCACCTTAAATGACAGGCTGACGTAGCTTTGGGAGGCCACACCTTTAAAGTCCATACGCCGGGCGCCACTCTGCACGGGCTCATCGCGCGGCTTGCGGGCGGGCACAGGGCGCGCGGCAATCGGGCCGTAATATTTTTCAGCCAGTCGTTTGACCTCTTGCACATCAACATCGCCCGTTATCACCACAGCCGCATTGCCCGGCACGTACCAGCGCTGGTAAAAATCACGTGCGTCTTGCGGCGTCATGGCGTCCAGGTCGCTCATCCAGCCAATGATGGGGCGGCGATACGGTGATGCGGTAAATGTCATGGCCGTGGCGGCCTCAAACATCAGCGCGCGCGGCGATTCTTCAGTCCTGGAGCGACGTTCTTCTTTCACCACCTCGATCTCGCGTTTGAATTCGTCATCAACCCACTGGTTGTTGGCAAAGCGGTCGGCCTCCAGCCGCATCACGTCCTCTAGCTTGTTAGCGGGGATTTGCTGGTGATAACCCGTCGCGTCGCGGCTGGTAAAAGCATTGTCGCGCCCGCCCAACGCAGCAACGCGGCGCGAGAACTCTCCGGGCTTGGTGGTGGCTGTGCCTTTAAAAAGCATGTGCTCCAGCGCGTGGGCCACGCCCGATGTGCCGTCGACCTCGTCAATCGACCCTACCCGCACCCACAACATGTGGGCGGCGGTGGGGGCGCGCCGGTCGGGTTTGACGATGACCGTCAGGCCATTGGAAAGCGTGAACTGCTCGGCTTTGGCGGCGGTTTGTGCTGCAGCTGAAGTCAACCACAAAGGCAATAAAGCAGTGAGGAAAATGACGTGTCTGTGTTTCATAGAATGGTGTGATTCAAAAAGCAGGCTCAATGTTCAGTTTCTTCAAGAAAAAATCTCCGCCCCCCGCTGCCGTAGTAGCGGATACCCCCAAGCCCACTGAACCCAGCAAGAGCTTGATTGGTAGCGTGCTGGTCACGCCGCTCGACATTGAAGCGATTGTGGCAGCCGCCCCCGAACGGCAACGCTGGCTGGACAAGTTGTCGTCAGGTCTGCGCAAAACCAGCGCCAGCATCTCCGGTGTTTTTACCGGCACACAGATTGACGACGCGCTGTATGACAAGCTCGAATCTGCTTTGCTGATGGCCGATACAGGTGTGAAAGCCACTGAATATTTGCTGGCTGATGTCAAACAGCGCGTGGCCGCCAGTGGCGTTACCAACCCGGTTGCCGTTAAAAACATCCTGACGGAATCGTTAAGCCAGCTGCTAAAACCACTGGAGCAACCGCTGGTGATTGGCCAGCACAGCCCTACGGTCATCATGGTGGCGGGCGTCAATGGTGCAGGCAAAACCACATCCATCGGCAAATTAACCAAACATCTGGCGAATGAGGGCGCATCGGTATTGTTAGCTGCCGCCGACACCTTCAGAGCTGCTGCACGCGAGCAGCTGGCGGTATGGGCGACGCGCAACGAAGTAAGCCCCTCCGGTAGCGGCAACACAGTAGAGATCATCAGCAAAGAAGGCGGTGACCCGGCAGCGGTCGCGTTTGATGCTGTGACAGCTGGCAAAGCGCGCGGCAAAGATGTGGTGCTGGTCGACACCGCGGGCCGGTTGCCGACGCAACTGCACTTGATGGAGGAGCTGAAAAAGATCAAGCGTGTGGTGCAAAAGGCCGACACTACGGCACCGCACGAAGTTTTGCTGGTGATTGATGGCAACACGGGGCAGAACGCCCTGGCTCAAGTCAAGGCATTTGATGAGGCGCTAAAACTGACGGGCCTTGTTGTCACCAAGCTTGACGGCACAGCCAAAGGCGGCGTGCTGGCAGCGATTGCGCTGTGGGCACGCGAACGGCACGTGGCGACACCTGAACTGCGCCCGGTGCCGGTCTACTTTATTGGCGTGGGTGAGCAGCTTGATGACTTAGAAACCTTCAGTGCGCGGGAATTTGCGCAGGCTCTGTTGGCTTGAAAACTGGTTTTTCACCGTCATTTACTGACTTATGCAAAACATCATTACCGGTCTGAGTCGATTCACTATTAAACTTATTCTGGCAATTTTTGGCCTGGTGTTTGCTGTCTGCCTGATGCTGGTAGCGCTGGTAGCGGTGGTGTTTAGCCTGTTGAAATCACTCATTACCTGGCAAAAACCGGCACCGTTTGTCATTTACAGCCAGTTCAAACAATCCAGGCAAGGTAATCGCTCCGGCTGGCCATTTGCGGCCAAACCAAAGCCGACACACAATGTTGTGGACGTTGAGGTGCGGGAAGTCAAAGAACCCGCCAGCGACAGCGGAAAAATCAACTGAGTGCCAGCCAATTATGATGTACTCGCGGCTTTCGCTATTTATTCGGTAGCAGCTTACCCAAGCATTTATTGGCTTAAGAGCAATATAAGCTAATAAAACAGCCTGAAAATCCGATTTTTATCCTGTCGGCAGGTGGTCATTGACTTTTACGGCGTTTTTTAATGGCCGAATCAGGCACTAGCCCAATAAATACGTCCGCAAACAGCTCCTGATTTAGGAGCAATCAGATTGCCTCTTTACTCACCCTTGTTACGCATCCAGTCCGCAGTCTGAAAAAACGAGTTGTTCAGCCGGGTGCGCAGCGCATCGTCAACACCGGTTTCCATCATCGCTTGGTCCATGCAGGCCAGCCACTGGTCGCGTTCTTTGATGCCAATCGGCCCGCCACCGGTTTGCTGGGGCATATGGCGCATCCGCAGCATGGGGTGGCCGAACTTTTCGGTGTAATGCTGCGGCCCGCCCAGCCAGCCGCACAAAAACCAAAACAGGCGTTGGCGGGCATTGTCAAGAGGGCCGACATGGGTGGCGCGCAGGGCTGAGTAACCCGGCTCTAGGTCCATCAGGTCATAAAAACGCTCGACCAGTGCCTTGACATTCGCCTCGCCGCCCATCCACTCGAAGAGCGTGTCGAATTTGGGTTTTTCTTCAATTTGCATGGTGAGATTATTGGGATTTGCGCAGTGTCTCGACCACAGGCGTGTTGAGCACTGAGCGCAAGCCCCACCACCCCGCCGCCAGGGCCAGCGCCGCGCCCGCCAGGCTGCCGAACAAAGGCACGGTCCATGAGCCCGTCCAGGCAAAGTCAAACACGTACCGGGCCAAACCCCAACCCACAGCCAACGCCACAACAGACGCCAAAAAACCTGCCAGCAGGCCAACACCCGCCAGCTCGGCGCGCTGCACCTGGCGCAGCAGGCTGGCACGCGCACCCACGGCGCGCATGATGGCGAACTCTCTGGCACGCTCTTCGCGTGTCGCAGTAATCGCGGCAAACAGCACCACCAGCCCGGCAGCCAGCGTGAAGCCGAATAAAAACTCCACCGCGCGGATCACCTGGTCAAGCACGCGCTGAACTTGTGCCAGCGTGCTGGTGGTGTCGATGTTGGTGATGTTGGGAAAGGCTTTAACCAATGTGTTATCGAAGCTTTGGACTCCCGTGGCTGGCGCAGGCGGCGCTTTGAAGGCACTGATGTAAGACACCGGTACATCCGCCACAGTGGCCACCGGGAACATCACAAAAAAGTTGACCCGCATCGAGCCCCAATCGACCTTACGCAGACTGGTAATTTTGGCGCTGCTGACTTGCCCACCAATGTCAAAACTCATCGCATCACCAAGTTTTAAACCCAGTGTTTTGGCTATACCTTCTTCAACACTGATCGCGCCTTTTTCTTCCGCAGTCCACTGCCCTTCAACAGTTTTGTTGTGTGCGGGTTGCTCAGAAGCGTTAGACAGATTGAACTCGCGGTCCACCAGACGTTTGGCACGGTCATCTACATAATCATCAGGGGCGACTGATTTGCCATTAACAGCCACCAAACGGCCGCGAATCATCGGATACCAGTCGTATTTGGCAACGCCGCCATCGCTCAAAGCCTTTTTAAAAGCCTCACCCTGTTCAGGTTGAATATTGATGATGAAACGGTTGGGCGCGTCGGGTGGCGTGGCCTTGCGCCAGCTGTCCACCAGGTCAGTCCGCAGCAGCACCAGCAGCATCAGCGCCAGCAGGCCGACGGCCAAAGCGCTGGTTTGCACCACGGCATACGCAGGCCGGGCAGACAATTGGCGCGTGGCCAGCACCAGCCAGCGCGGGGCATTGTCTTCATTGACACTGGCGCGTAACAGCTTGACGGCTGCATAGCTGGCAGCGGCAAACAACAGCACCGCGCCGGTAAAACCGCCCACTGCTATCAAGCCCAGTTTCAAGTCGCTGCTGGCGGCAACCAGCAGCGCTGCGAAACCCAGCATACCGACGCCGAGCACAGCAATCGACGCAGGCTTGAGGTTGCCCACATCACGGCGAATCACCCGCAATGGCGGTACTGAGGCAAGCTGCAAGACGGGCGGCAAGCCAAAGGCCAGCAGCAGCGTCAGTCCCATGCCCATGCCAAACAGGACAGGCCATAGAGTTGCTGCGGGTAGTGCCGTTTCAACCAGCCCGGCCAGCAGCAGCACAAAACCGTAATGCACGGCAAAACCAATCGCTACGCCCAGCGCACTGGCAAACAGACCCACCAGCACAAACTCAAACGCATAGGCCAGCGCAATCGTGCGTTGCGGTTGCCCCAGCACGCGCAGCATGGCGCAGTCGTCCAGATGTTTGGCCGCAAAGCCGCGCGCGACGATAGCGACCGCCACGGCACTGAGCAGCGCCGCCAGCAGCGCCACCAGGTTCAAGAATTTTTCAGCGCGGTCCAGTGTTTGCCGCATCTCAGGGCTGCCGGACTCGAGTGACTCCAGCCGTACACCGCGAATACCGGTTTGTTCTGGCGGCTTTTTAATCTCTTGCGTGGCCCACTTCACGTACTCCGCCACGGCCTTGTCGTCCCCCGCCACAGCAAACCGGTAGTTGGTGCGGCTGGCGGGTTGAATCAAGTTGGTTGCAGCCACATCCGCAGCATTGATCATGGCGCGTGGTGAAAAGCTGATGAAGCCGGCGCCCCGGTCGGGCTCCTGCAGGATGATGCGGGTGACTTTAAAACTCGCGTCGCCCATCAACAGCGTCTGGCCAATTTTGAGGCCGAGCGAATCAAGCAGAGATGGGTCAACCCAGGCGGTACCCGGAGCCGGAATGTCGCGGGTGTTGGTACCTGCGCCCTGCGCTGTGTCGGTTATTTTGAGGCTGCCGCGCAGCGGGTATCCCATGGGTACCGCTTTGAAGGCAACCAGCTTGCTCGCTCCGCCATCTGCATCGGTTGCACGCGCCATGGTCGGAAAGCTGACACTGCCAGCTGCCTGCAGGCCCAAAGCTTGGGCCTTGGCAATAAATGCGGCGGGTGTAGCCTCGTCGCTACGCACCACCGCGTCACCACCCAGCAGTTGACGCGCATCACGCTGCAAACCGCCTTTGAGCCGGTCGGCGAAAAAACCAACCGCCGTCAAGGCAGCGACGGCTAGCGTCACGGCAACTATCAGCAGCCGCAGCTCACCAGCGCGTAAATCGCGCTGCAACGTGCGCCACCCGAGTTTGATGAAAAGTATGTTCATGGCGCTAGGTTAGCCTAAAGCACCAATCCCTCGCTGGTAAGGGGCTGGCCCGCAAGACCCGCTTGAAGCACCCAACGCTGTAAGGCGGAGTAACAAACGAAGCGCTTGTTTGTTGCCCGACCCATGACGCACAAGCCCACGCTTTGCGCCACCTGATGGCCCATTTGCACGGTGCCGCTACGTGAGACGACAATGGAAACGCCCATTTGTGCGGATTTGATGACCATCTCGCTTGTTAAACGGCCTGTGGTGTAAAAACGAGATGCGCAGGAGGCGTCTGTTCTTTTGCAGGGGCAGGGGCAGCGAACCCCGCTTTGCTGGACGGAACACGCATCACATCACCTGCTGCCAAACCTAGCCTCCAGGGTTGCCAGCGCCACCCCGCTTACCTGAGCCGTCAAATCAGGTTGATGGATGCTCATCAAGTCACGTGTCTTTGGATATCTTGATGGTCGGGAATTTGGCTGAAAAGTCTTTGGCCTTGGCCGCAACAGTGATCGCCATTTTGCGGGCAATCGCCTTGTAAATGCCCGCCACATCGCCGTCCGGGTCAGCCACCACGGTCGGTTTGCCGTTGTCTGCCTGCAGCCTGATTTGCATATCCAGTGGCAATGCGCCAAGGTAATCCATCTTGTACTCAAGAGCCATTTTTTTGCCGCCGTCCGCACCAAAAATATGCTCGGCGTGGCCGCAATTGCTGCAAGTGTGCACCGCCATGTTTTCAACAATGCCCAAAATGGGCACGCCGACTTTCTCAAACATCTTGATGCCTTTTTTGGCGTCAAGCAAAGCGATGTCTTGCGGCGTGGTGACGATCACCGCGCCCGTGATGGGCACGCGCTGGCTAAGCGTAAGTTGAATGTCCCCGGTACCAGGCGGCATATCCACAATCAGATAGTCGAGGTCACGCCAGTTGGTTTGCCGGAGCAACTGCTCAAGTGCCTGGGTGGCCATGGGGCCGCGCCAGATCATGGCTTCGTCCTGCGCGACCAAAAAACCAATAGACATCACCTGAATGCCAAAGTTTTCCATCGGCTCCATGTGCTTGCCATCGACGCTCTCAGGCCGACCTTCGATGCCCATCATCATCGGCTGGCTCGGGCCGTAAATATCAGCATCGAGCAGACCAACGCTGGCCCCTTCAGCGGCAAGCGCCAGCGCCAGGTTTACAGCCGTGGTGCTTTTGCCCACGCCGCCTTTGCCAGATGCCACAGCAATGATGTTTTTAACATTCGGCAGCAATTGCACGCCGCGCTGCACGCTATGACTGGCGATTTTCACGCTCAGGTTGACAGACACGTTGCTGACGCCCGCCACACTTTTAGCAGCAGTAATCAGGCTTTTGCGAAACGCCGGGAACTGACTTTTTGCAGGGTAGCCCAGCTCAACATCAAAGGCCACGTCGCCGTCAGTGACTTGCAGATTTTTAATCGACTTGCTGGCTACAAAATCTTTGCCCGTATCAGGGTCGATGACGGCACTTAAAGCCGTCAGGATATGTTCGTTGGTAGGCATGGTTTTGGCTTGTAGATATGAATTCGTGACTCAGAATAGTAATTGACCCGACAAGCCGCGTGTTGACAGATTGGTTAACCTGCGCCGACCATATCAATTGATATGATTGCGTGAATTGATATGGTCATACAAACTACGGGAGAAACTCATGCTGCGCGAAGCCACTGCCATGAATGTGCGTCAAAACCTGGGCGAATTGCTCAATGAAGTTCAGTATCGGCACGATGAGATCGTCATCACCAAAGCGGGCAAACCTGTGGCGGCCATGATTGACATCGCCACGTTTGAGCGCCTGCGGCGCAGTAACGACGGTGAGTTTGAGCGCGTTTGGGCTAAGTTTTCCAAAGGCTTTGACGACTTGAACCAGGACGAAGCGCAAGACTTGGCAAATGTTGTTGTTCGTGAGGCTCGTAGCAAGATTGCGCTAAAAAAAGAAGTCGACGCAGCCAAAACAGGCTTGAGTAGTCCCGTCAAGCCTACGCCATGAAGCTGGCCATCGACACAAACTTATTGATTTCAGCAACTTTTAAACAATCAACACCGCCTGCTTTGGTTTTGGCGGCATGGCGAATGAAGCGCTTTGAGTGGGTGAGCTGTGACCAGCAAATGACCGAGCTAACAGAAGCACTCAGAAGGCCACAAATTATTGAAAGAATGATGGGTGGATCAGATTTGGCTGAACGTCTGCTGCTAAAACTTCAGCAAGAGTGCACCCTTCAAGTGCTAAACACGCCGCTGCCGCGTGTTTGCCGTGACATCAAGGACGACTTTTTATTTGCACTACACGACCGGCATGGTGTTGACCTTATTATTTCAGGTGACAAAGATGTGCTGGCGCTTAAAGATCGCTATCCAGTGTTGACCGCCAGAGAACTGATTGACCGACTATGACCACGACCCCAAGAAACCTCTTCGTTACTACCGCCCTGCCCTACGCCAACGGCAAGTTTCACATTGGCCACATCATGGAATACATCCAGGCCGATATCTGGGTGCGGTTTCAGCGCATGCAGGGCCACTACGTCAATTTTGTAGGGGCTGACGACGCACACGGTGCGCCCATCATGATTGCGGCTGAAAAAGCCGGCGTGACGCCGCAGCAGTTTGTGGCTGATATTGCGGCGGGCCGCAAAGAGTATCTGGACGGTTTTCACATCAGTTTTGACAATTGGAGCTCCACTGATTCGCCAGAAAACCATGAATTGGCACGCCAGATTTACCGCGACCTGAAAGCCAATGACCTGATTGATGTCAAAACCATTGAACAGTTCTTCGACCCGGAAAAAAACATGTTTTTGCCGGACCGGTACATCAAAGGAACTTGCCCGAAATGCGCTGCCAAAGACCAGTACGGTGACAACTGCGAAAGCTGTGGAGCGGTGTATGCGCCCACTGACTTGATCAACCCTTATTCCGCGTTGTCGGGTGCCACGCCCGTCTTGAAAAGTTCAGAGCACTTTTTCTTTAAATTGTCCGACCAGCGTTGTGTTGATTTTTTGGAGAGCTGGACGCAAGACGGCAAGCTGCAGCCCGAGGTAGCCAACAAGGTCAAAGAGTGGTTCAGCGTTCGCACCAACCCCGACGGCAGCAAAAGCGAAGGCCTGGGCGACTGGGACATCAGCCGTGATGCGCCTTATTTTGGTATCGAGATACCGGATGCGCCGGGCAAGTATTTTTATGTGTGGCTCGATGCGCCTGTCGGGTATCTGGCATCGCTGAAAGACTGGTTCAATAAAGATGGCCCCAGAAAAAACTATGGTGAAACGCGCAGTTTTGATGAATACATCGCCAAGGATTCGTTCGTAGAACAGCACCACTTCATCGGCAAAGACATCGTGACTTTTCATACCCTGTTTTGGCCTGCCATGCTGAATTTCAGTGGCCGAAAAACGCCAGACAAGATTCATGTGCACGGGTTTTTGACGGTGAACAACGGCGAGAAGATGAGCAAGAGTCGGGGCACTGGGCTGGACCCGCTCAAGTACCTGAGCCTGGGTATGAACCCGGAGTGGCTGCGGTATTACCTGGCTGCGAAGTTGAATGCGAAGAATGAAGACATTGACTTTAATGCTGATGACTTTCTGGCTCGGGTGAACAGCGATTTGATTGGTAAGTATGTGAATATTGCGAGCCGTGCGGCTGGATTTTTGACCAAAATGTTTGATGGGAAAATTGCATATCGCTTAGATACCCAGGACACCTACTATCCTTTTGGTTCCGTAAAGGATATTTCTCAAGCGAAGAGATCGATAACTAATTTTTACGAAGAGCGCGAACTTGGCAAAGCAATGCGCCTAGTTATGGAACTTGCTGATAATTTGAACGCAGACTGGGATCACGAGCAACCATGGAAATTGGCCAAGTCAACATACCCTGACGACATTGCCAAATTGCACCGCATTTGCAGCAATACGATTGAGGGTTTTAAGTGGTTGACTCTGTACCTAAAGCCTGTGCTGCCGACACTAGCCAAACAGGTCGAGTTGTTTTTAAACATCACACCGCTACGCTTTCCCAAATTGGATTCTGATTTGGAAGTGGCAATTCCTTTCCTGCCAGAAGGCCACCAGATAGGCGAGTACAAGCACCTCATGCAGCGCGTCACCCAGGAGCAACTTGATGCACTTTTTGAGCCTCCAGCCGACCAAATACGGGCGCAAGCAGCTGCTGAATTTATAGCAAATGCGGTTGCAGGGATGCCCCCGCCCCTGCCCTCCCCCAGCGGGGGAGGCAGTGTTGTCCCCGGCGGCGAACAATTCGCCCCCACCATCACCATCGACGACTTCGCCAAAATCGACTTGCGTATTGCCAAAATCGTCAATTGCGAAGCAGTTGAAGGGTCAGTGAAGCTGCTGCGCCTGACGCTGGATGTGGGTGAAGGCAAGATGCGCAATGTCTTCAGCGGCATTGCCAGCGCCTACCGACCCGAAGACCTGATTGGCAAGCACACGGTCATGGTGGCCAACCTGGCGCCGCGCAAGATGAAGTTTGGCATCAGCGAAGGCATGGTTCTGGCAGCCAGCCATGCTGATGAAAAAGGTCAGCCGGGGATTTATGTCCTTGAACCGATGCCGGGTGCGATGCCGGGGATGCGAGTCAAGTAAGCTTGCATTAAAAGTAAGGCAATTGACAACGACTTACTTTAAGGGCAAACTTACTTTTATCTTAAAGGGGCCGTCATGCAAGAAACATTGGAACTCGAAGCCACCGTCAGCAGCAAAGGCCAAATTACCCTACCCGCCGCCATGCGCGCGCGCCTCGGTTTGGTTGAAGGTTCAAAAGTGAAGTTTTTGTGCGGTGACAAGGAAGCCACGCTCAAGCCTGAATTGCCTGTAAGCGCCTATTTTGGTTTCTTGAAGCACCTGGGCGATATCAACACCGACATGCCCAAAGAGCCTGATCGGTTTTGATGCATTGTGTTGATTCGTCGGGCTGGATTGAGTTTTTTCTGGGATCAGCCGCAGGCAAAACCTTTAAACCGATCATTGACCAAACTGACCAGCTGATCGTCCCAGCCCTGTCGTTTTTTGAAGTCCATCGCTTTTTAAGCCGTACGGTGAACGCCGCCCAACGCGAAACCTGTCTCGACCTCATGCGGCGTAGCAAGGTGATCGAACTCACAGCAGCCCGAGCCATTGCCGCATCAGACATTGCTCAAAAACACCGCTTGGCCATGGCCGATGCCGTGATGTACAGCATCGCGCAAGAATTTAACGCTACCTTCTGGACGCAAGACGTTGATTACAAAGATTTGCTCGGAGTGAGTTACCACGCCAAGCCATTTTAGCTATTAATTTAGGAGCTTCTTGCGCCCGTATTAATTGGGCTAGAGGCCATTTTGACACCCGAAAAAGCCGGTGGTCTCAAACCCGCTAAAACCGCCAAAACCCGTCACGGCCCACGCGGATTCGCCAACTCTTCTATCACAGACCCGGTGCTGACCACCTTCAAATCCCGGTCAAACACCACGCTGAAAATCATGGCCGTCGTCGGCGGATTCAGGTAGCGCCAGTCGTAATGCGTGGTTTGCTGCAAGCCATACGGCGTGATTTTCATCGGCTGGCCGAGCATTTTGCGCACTGTTTCCATGGTCATGCCAGGCAAAATCTGGGCAAAATTTTGCGGGCTCAAGACCTGCCGCAGAGCGCTCATTTTGCCGTCCTGTCCGATAGTGATCATGAAATTGACGTTGCCTGAGGGCTGGCGGTTGTACTCAAAGGTTCGCGCGCCTGGTGACGCGGCTGCACCGGGCACGGGCAAGCTGGCCATGTCGCCAGCATCCCAAATCTTTGCTGGCGCCCCAAAACGGGCGCGCACATCGGCCTCTGTCGCCACACCCTCTTCCAGCTCGGCAATGCGCTGCGGATCGCAACCGACTGCACCCCACAACATCGCAAGGAGTCCCATCGCCATCACCGCTTTCCTTAAAAATTGAAATGCCACAGTAGTCCCCCGGTAAAATCAGTTGACTATAAGACCCGATCACGTCATCAAGCAAAGCAGTCCATGAATCTCCTGTCCTTTTTTCGCCGCGCCGACTACACGTCTGACACTACCCAGTTTATTGACAAACTCAAGGCCGACAAACCCACGCTGGAGGCCGAGCAGCGCGCAGGCCGCGCCCTGCTGTGGGACAAAAACCTGAAAATTGCCGATCAGGCCGACTTTCTGGATGCCACGGTGTCGCAAAAGTCCTATGTTTACTCTACCGCCAACCACCCAAACGCCAAATAAGCCATTTGTGAGCCGTTTTAAGTATCAAATAGGCCTCTAGCCCAATAAATACGGTCGCACTAAGCTCATAAATTCATAGCATTTGTTTTGACCACAGAACTCGTCGCCACGGCCCCCCACAGCCCCGACATGCCAGCCGTGATCGACCAGGTCGCGCTGGCACGGCTGTATGGCGAGCCGCTGTTTGCCATGCCGCGCGACTTGTACATTCCGCCCGATGCGCTGCAGGTGTTTTTAGAGGCGTTTGAAGGCCCGCTTGACCTGCTGCTGTACCTGATTCGCAAGCAGAACTTCAACATTCTTGACATCCCGATGGCGGCGGTGACGCGCCAATACCTGGTGTACGTTGATGAAATCCGCGCCACCAATCTGGAACTGGCGGCTGAATACCTGCTGATGGCCGCGATGCTGATTGAGATCAAGTCCCGCATGCTGCTGCCACCAAAAAAAGTGGCAGATGGCGTTGAAGCCGAAGACCCGCGCGCCGAGCTGGTGCGCCGCCTGCTGGAGTACGAACAAATCAAGCTCGCCGCCCACCAGCTCAACGCCATGCCGCAATTTGGCCGCGACTTCTTAAGGGCACAGGTGTATGTTGAGCAGTCCCTTCAACCGCGCTTTCCCGATGTGCATGTGGTCGACTTGCAGGATGCGTGGCGCGACATTGTCAAACGTGCGCGGCTGGTGCAGCACCACGTGATCAGCCGTGAAGAGCTGTCGGTGCGCGAGCACATGAGCATCGTGCTGCGCAAGCTGCAGGGCCGCAAGTTTCTGGAGTTTGAAGACCTGTTTGAAGCCGCGCGCGGCATGCCCGTGCTGGTGGTCACATTCATTGCGCTGCTGGAGCTGTGTAAAGAAGGCCTGCTGGAGGTGACGCAGGCCGAGGCTTATGCGCCGATTTATGTGCGGCTGGCCTACACGCCGACCTGAAGCTTACTTGCTACCCGATTGATCAAGCCAGCCCATGAACGCCGTCGAAATCGAAGCCGCCATATCCGACCTGGCTATTGAGCCCTTTGATGCGGTGCAGTTTCCGTTCAACTTTCTGGCCGCCTTTGGCAACAAAGACACCACCCTCAAGCGCCTGCGCAGCGGCAACAACAACGCGTCTGACATTGCGGGCGGCGTGCTGCTTCGCAACAACATCCACCTGGCGGTGTGCGGCGCTGGCAGCGTTGGCGACACCCTCAAGGCATTACGCGCCAGCCCAGCCACGCTAAAAGCCAAGGCCAAGTTTATTTTGGCCACGGACGGGCAAACACTGGAATCTGAAGAACTCATCAGCGGCGAAACCATCACGTGCGCCTACCCGGACTTTCCCAACCATTTCGGCTTCTTTTTGCCGCTGGCAGGCATCTCCACCATCAAGGAGATCAAAGACAACCCCATCGACATCCGTGCCACTGGGCGGCTGAACAAGCTGTATGTCGAGCTGCTGAAAGAAAACCCGGACTGGGCGAAGCCCGAGCGCCGCGTTGACATGAACCACTTCATGGCGCGGCTGGTGTTTTGCTTTTTTGCGGAAGACACTGATATTTTTCATGGTGAAGGCACCTTTACCCGAACGGTCAACCAATTCAGCGAGCCCGGCGGCGCCAACACTCATGCTGTGGTGAGTGAGATTTTTCGGGCCATGAACACCAAGCTCACTGAGCGCCACGTAGTACACAAGCCCCATGAGGCTGAGCGAACCCCCGTTCGGACTGAGCCCTTCCCCGTTCAGGCTGAGCCCTTCCCCGTTCAGGCTGAGCCCTTCCCCGTTCGGGCTGAGCCCTTCCCCGTTCGGGCTGAGCCCTTCCCCGTTCGGGCTGAGCCTGTCGAAGCCTTGGCCGATCAACAACCAACCCTTCAACAAGCTCAGGGCGAACGGGTGATGCAAAGGACGCCTGTTTGGGCCAACGGCTTTCCGTATGTCAACGGTGGCTTGTTTTCAGGTAGTACCGACGTGCCCCGCTTTACCCGCATGGCGCGCACCTACCTGCTGCATGCGGGCGCGCTCAAGTGGCGCGAGATCAACCCCGACATCTTTGGCAGCATGATCCAGGCCGTGGCTGACGACGAAGAGCGCGGCGCCCTGGGCATGCACTACACCAGCGTGCCGAATATTTTGAAGGTGCTGAACCCGCTGTTTTTAGACGACCTGCGCGCCAGCCTTGAAGCGGCAGGGGACAACAAAGCCAAGCTACTGAATTTGCGCAAACGCATGGCGCGCATTCGCGTGTTTGACCCGGCTTGCGGCTCGGGCAACTTTTTGGTCATTGCCTACAAGCAGATGCGCGGCATTGAGGCTGTCATCAACCAGCGCCGGGGCGAAGTACATCTGGGCAGCGAGATACCGCTGACCAACTTCAGGGGCATCGAGCTGCGCGACTTTCCGGCAGAAATTGCCCGGCTGGCGCTCATCATTGCCGAGTTCCAGTGTGATGTGCTGTACAGGGGGCAGAAGGATGCGTTGCTGGAGTTTTTACCGCTGGACAAGCAGAACTGGATTGTTTGTGGGAATGCGTTGCGGCTGGACTGGTTGAGCATTTGCCCGCCGACGGGGACGGGCGTGAAAGTGGTGGCGGATGACTTGTTTGGTACGCCGCTGGATCAGTCGGAAATTGACTTTGAGAATGAGGGCGGAGAGACTTATATCTGTGGGAATCCGCCTTACAAAGGCAGCAACTGGAGAACACAAGAGCAAACTGATGAGTTGGGACAACTTTTTTTGCACAAGTGCGGCGCGTGGAAAGCCTTGGATTACGTCGCAGGTTGGTTTATCAAAGCTGCCGAATACAGTTTGCGGTCGCCATGCTCAAGCGCTTTCGTAGCAACAAATTCAATATGCCAAGGATTGCAAGCATCAATTCTTTGGCCGTTAATTTTTGGTAACGAGCAAGAAATAGCTTTTGCGCACACGTCATTTAAGTGGGCGAATCTTGCCAGTCACAACGCAGGCGTTTCTGTGATCATTGTTGGCCTAGCGCCGCAGCCCACTAAATCTAGGCGCTTATTTGAAACAAATGCAGCCGGTGCGATGAATATTAGAGAGGTCGAGCAAATCAATGCTTACCTCCTGAATGCAAGAAATGTATTTGTAGCTGGCGCCAAATCTCCACTTTCGTTCGATTCTTTAATTACAGACGGAAGTGGTGCACTAGATGGCGGTAATCTTATTCTTTCGCGACGGGATTATGACTATTTCAGAACGGTCTCAAACGGTAAATTTGCCAAGCTGGTAAAGCCTTATGTTGGTTCGGGTGAGTTCATAAAAGGTACGCCGCGCTGGTGTCTCTGGATCGACGATGCCGATATTCAATTAGCGTCCGAAAACGAAGAAGCTGCTAAGCGAATCCAAGCTGTTAGAAAATTTCGCGCAAATGCTGGTACGCGGGCTAAAACCGCTATGGATCGTCCACATAAATTTGCATGGATCAACAAACAGCAAGGTCCTCAAATTATTGTGCCGACCGTTTTTTCGGAACGGCGAGAGTACGTTACTGCGGGTTTGTTAGACGAGCGTCATGTAATAAGCAATGCCGCCAGTATTATTCAGTCACCTGAGTTGCACGATTTTTCGATTGTGTCCTCCTCCATACACATATGCTGGGTTCGGGCTGTAGCTGGAAAATTAGAAGACCGGATCCGATACACGTCTGCAATTTGCTACAACACCTTCCCCGCCCCCCCGCTCACGGAGCAAAACAAAGCTGACCTGACCGCCTGCGCTGAAAACATTCTGCTGGCCCGTGAAGCGCATTTCCCCGCCACCATAGCCGACCTGTATGACCCTTCAGGCATGCCCGACAACCTGCGCGCTGCCCATGAGCGCAATGACGAGACGCTGGAGCGCATCTACATTGGCAGACGTTTTAAAAACGACACCGAGCGGCTGGAAAAGCTGTTTGAGCTGTATACCAAGATGACGGTTATGGCTAAAGTAAAAAGCCCCTCATCCCAACCCTCTCCCCGGAGGGGTGAGGGAGTAAAGCGCAAAGCGCCAGCTAAACCCCAGCCTGCCGACATTGAAAAAGTTGACAACTTGACATAGCTTGTTAGGTAATGTCAAAAAAATACAGTTTTTTGATTTAAGGCTTACCCGGCAACGTGAAGTTGATATAAGCTTGGCGTTAATTCAAAAAAACTATTATTTTTGACATATGAACATTGCAGACTTTCAAGCGGGTTCGTACGAAAAGCGTTACGAGTACCAAGCGTTTTTGCCCAACCCTGTCTGCCGCGAATGGGTGATTGCAGACCCGGAGCTGAGCGATTTGCTGGGGCGAGCCGACCGCGCGCTGGGCGAGCTGAATGCTTTTAGCCAGCTGGTGCCAGACGTTGACTTTTTTATTCGCATGCACGTTGCCAAAGAGGCCACGCAGTCAAGCCGGATTGAAGGCACGCAAACCAATATTGAAGATGTGTTCAAAAACGAGAGCGACGTTAACCCGGAGCAGCACGACGACTGGGCTGAGGTGCAGTGTTACATCAAGGCGATTAACTCTGCGATCGAGTCATTGCAAACGCTGCCGCTGTCGTCACGGCTGCTGCGGCAGACGCATGCGGTGCTGATGGCAGGGGTGCGGGGTGCCAGCAAACAGCCGGGTGAATTTCGGGTCAGCCAAAACTGGATTGGCGTGAGCCTTAAAAACGCTGTTTTTGTGCCGCCCCACCATGAACACGTGCCTGCATTGATGAGCGATTTAGAGCGCTTGCTGCACGAAGACAGTTTTTTTGTGCATCCGCTAGTTCGTATTGCACTGGCGCATTACCAGTTTGAAACGATTCACCCATTCCTGGACGGCAATGGCCGCCTGGGGCGGTTGATGATTTCACTTTGTCTGGCTGCGCAAGGGCTACTGAGTAAACCGGCGCTGTATTTGTCAGATTATTTTGAACGCAACAAAACGGCGTATATCGACCACCTGATGGCTGTGCGCCAGGGCAACCATTTGCGTGAGTGGTTGGTGTTTTTTCTGTTTGGTGTGGAGCAAACCGCGCGGGAGTCAGCTGCTGTATTTCGCGCTGTGCTGCAACTAAAGGCACGCATTGAAAGCGAGGTGCTGCCGCGCTTAAGCAAAACACGCCAAGACAATGCGCAAAAGCTGATGCGCCAACTCTATGCACAGCCCGTTGTAGACGGGAAATGGGCCACCCGCATCACGGGCGCATCTGTAAACACAGCGGCAGCTCTGATTGTTGACTTGGTCAGCTTTGGCGTGCTGGTTGAGGTGACCGGGCAGCGCCGAAACCGTTTGTTTGCGTTTCAGGAATATCTGGACATTTTTAGAACCACCGCTTAAAGACTGTGCTGCGCAACGCGATCACTTGATAGACCCATTTGAGACCATGACCACAATTAATACTCTCTTGCCTGTTGCCAACACTACTGCCAACCCAACCAACAGCTACACCGTGCCTTCTGTGTCAATAACTACGGCACGCACGGGCGCATCAAGTAAACCCGACGCGAACGGCATGCGCGTCATGCAAGCGCGGGCTTATGCCAAACGGGGCGAGCAATATTTGCTGATCAAGTCACCGCCAGCATCGGGCAAGTCGCGGGCGTTGATGTTTATTGCGCTCGACAAGCTGCACAACCAGGGCTTAAAGCAGGCCATTGTGGTGGTGCCTGAGCGCTCGATTGGCAGCAGCTTTGCTGACGAGGCGTTGAGCGAGCAAGGTTTTTTTACAGACTGGCAGGTTGCTCCACAGTGGAATTTGTGCAATGCGCCGGGGGCAGACGATGCAAAGGTTGCCAAGTCCAAAGTAAAAGCGGTGGGGGAGTTTTTGGCAAGCAGCGACAAAATATTGGTCTGCACCCACGCCACCTTTCGCTTTGCGGTTGAGGCGTTGGGCATTGAAGCGTTTGACGACCGCCTGATTGCGATTGACGAGTTTCACCATGTATCCAGCAACTCGGGTAATGTGCTGGGCGGGCAGTTGAGCGCACTGATTACGCGCGACAAGGCACATATGGTGGCCATGACAGGCTCGTATTTTCGGGGCGACAGTGAGGCGGTGTTGGCGCCAGGGGACGAAGCGAAGTTTGAGACGATTACCTACACCTATTACGAGCAGCTCAATGGCTACCAGTGGCTCAAGGCGCTGGACATTGGCTACTTTTTCTACACCGGCGCGTATGTAGATGCGATTGGCAAAGTGCTAGACCCGGCGCTGAAAACCATTGTGCATATTCCGAATGTGAACTCGCGTGAGAGTTCCCAATTGGGCAAGGATCGAGATGTCAGCGACATGATGGAAGCTCTAGGCAAATGGAAAGGGGTTGACCCGGCTACTGGCTTTCATTTGGTCGCAGCCAAAGACGGCCGCACCTTGAAGGTAGCTGACCTGGTAGACGACAGTGACCCGGCCCGGCGCACGCGCGTACTGGGCGCGCTGAAAGACCCGGCGCAAAAAAACAACCGCGACAACGTGGACGTGATCATTGCGCTAGGAATGGCCAAAGAAGGTTTTGACTGGATCTGGTGTGAGCACGCACTGACCATTGGCTACCGAAGCAGCCTGACTGAGATCGTGCAGATCATTGGCCGCGCTACGCGGGACGCAGTGGGCAAAGAACGGTCGCGCTTTACCAACCTGATCGCTGAACCGGCGGCTGACCAGTCAGCTGTGGCTGAGGCTGTCAACGACATGCTCAAAGCCATTTCAGCCAGCCTGTTGATGGAGCAAGTCCTGGCGCCGCGCTATGAGTTCACACCCAAAAATACGGGCCCCAAAGAAGGCTTTGACTACGGAGAAGACGGCTACAAAGAAGGTAGCCATAACGTGGGGGTGAATGCGGGCACTGGGCAGATTCATGTCGAAATCAATGGGCTGACGACACCACAAACGCCCGAAACCACGCGCATCTGCAAGGAAGACCTGAACGAAGTGGTGACCAGTTTTTTACAAGACAAAGCAGCACTGGAGCGCGGCCTGTTTGACAAGGAAAACCTGGTTGCGCAAGAGCTGACCCAGTTGCGCATGGGCAAGATCGTGCGTGAGCGTTACCCGGACATGAGTGAGACTGACCAGGAGGCCATCAGGCAGCACGCCATTGCCGCCATGAACGTGACCCAGCAAGCCAAGCTGGCGTTGGCGCAGGCGGATGCGAATGGCAGTACGGGCGGTAGTACGGCACTGATTGACGGGGTGCGCAAGTTTGTCAATGTGCGTGACCTGGACATTGATTTGATTGACAGCATCAACCCGTTTGATGCGGCATATGCGGTGCTGGCCAAAGCGATGGACGAAAAGTCTTTGCGGCAAGTGCAGGCCAGCATTGCAGCCAAGAAGGTGGTCATGTCTGAGGAAGACGCCCGCTTATGTGCCAGGCGTGCCCTCCAATTCAAAACAGAACGGGGGCGGGTACCCGATATCAACGCAGCCGATCCTTATGAAAAGTACATGGCTCAAGGCGTGGTGGCTTTTACGCGTTACCGTGCTCAAGCGCTGGCAATCAAAGCGAGTGGAGCCTAAGCATGACCGAGATGGACGACGATGAGCTGCTGAGTGCACTGGGCGTAGAAATAGCGCCTATCAAAACCGGCAGCCGAACCCCGCGTGAGGAGCGCATCATCGCGGGTTTTGAAGATATTTTGCGTTTTCATCAAACTCATGGACGCGCCCCATTACACGGTGAAGACCGCGATATTTTTGAGCGCCTGTATGCCGTGCGGCTGGACCAGTTGCGCAAATTGCCGGAAGCCGCTGGCTTGCTGGCTGGGCTGGACAGTGCGGGGCTGCTCTCTGGCGCGGCGATTCGTGCAGATTTAAATGATCTGGATGAAGACGCGCTGCTGGCCGAGCTGGGAATTGAAAGTGGAAGTGCTGCTAACGGGCAGGGCAACATCACCGTTCTGCGCCATGTGCGCCCGTATGTTGAGATCAAGGCAGCAGAAGAAATTGCCAATCGTACGCCTTGTGCTGATTTCGACAGTTTCAGGCTTTTGTTTGAGGAAGCTGGTGCTGGGCTCAAGTCAGGCGCGTGGTTGGCCAAGCCTTTTATTAAAAATGCCAGCATTGATTTGGGAGATTTTTTTATCATTGGCGGCCAGATAGCTTTTGTCGCTGAAATGAATGAGGGCACGTTGACGAAAGACGGACGCGATAACCCGCGTTTACGCGTCATTTTTGACAACCGCACAGAAAGCAACCTGTTGCTGCGTTCACTGTCGCGTTCGCTCTACCCAGACGGGAACACTGCCGTGGGGCGCCGGCTTATCCGCAAGGACGACGGCCCGCTGTTTGGTGAGGTAGCGGAGCAAGATGATATTGAAAGTGGAACCATTTACGTGCTACGAAGCTTATCCAGCAACCAGTACGTAGCCGAGCATCGCGAGTTGATTCACAAAATTGGTGTGACTGGCGGCAAGGTGGAAACCCGCATCGCAGGAGCCGACAAGGATGCTACTTATCTATTGGCCGATGTGGAGATAGTGGCAACCTACAAGCTGCACAACCTGAACCGCACCAGGCTGGAAAGTATCTTTCACCGATTGTTTGGCGCAGCACAAATCAACTTGACCATTGAAGACCGATTTGGGAATCCAGTCAAGCCGAGAGAGTGGTTTTTGGTACCGCTGCATGTGATTGATGAAGCAGTCGAACGTATCAGGGATGGGTCAATTACTGATGTTGTTTATGACCCCAAAACCGCAATGCTGGTGGGTTGAAAGCGCAGCAAGCGCGGGCCTCAAGGCTTGGTGTGCTTTAAACGCTCGTTTGACGGAAACAGCATCTTGCGCGCATCGTCGTCCACTTCAGTCTTGAACGTGAATTTTGTTTTTAGGGCCTCTGCACGCTGCGCCGCTGGGCGGGCGTTGATCTCGTCCAGCCACAGCTTGACATGCGGCAGTTTCTCCCAAGCGTCCGCACCCAACACAAAAGGGATGACCCGGGCCCAGCCCCAAACAGACATATCGACCACGGTGTAGTCATTGCCCATCATGTACGGCTGCATTGCCAGGCGATCATTGATGATGGTCCAGTGACGCCAGGCTTCAAAGTCGTATCGGTTGGCCGCATATTCTTTGGGCTCAGGGGCGAAATGCCTGAAGTGAACCGCCTGACCGCAATACGGACCAATGCCAGTGGCAACAAACATCAGCCATGAATACATTTCAGCCTTGTTGGCCGGAGTGTTGGCTGGCACAAACTTGCCCATCTTTTCGGCCAGATAAATCAGCATGGCATTGCTGTCAAACACACGCACATCACCGTCCAGCATGGCTGGCGTTTTGGCATTCGGGTTGATGGCTTTGAAAGCATCAGAATGTTGCTCACCCTTGCGGGTGTCGATGGCAATCAATTCATAAGGCTCGCCCGTTTCTTCAAGATACAGAGCAACCTTTAACGGGTTGGGTGAAGGGTGGAAGTAAAACCTGATCATCCATGGACTCCTTAAAAAACATCGGGTGGCTCGGCGGCAGCCGCTTGCGCGAATAAACCCAGCTGGCATTGTATTTTTTATGGTGCACTCGGTTAGGTGCATTTCAAGCCGCACCGGCCTCAGTAATCACGGGCGCAAATCCTTTGAAATTAACTGCGCAGCCAGGTTAAAACTGCCTCCCATAAAACTCATCTAGACTGGTGGCCCATTTGTCCACTTATGCCCATGCAACGTACCCTGCTTAAATCCAAAATCCACCGTGCCAGCGTCACCCACTGCGAGCTGAACTACGAGGGCTCATGCGCTATTGACGAAGACCTGCTGGACGCCAGCAACATCTGCGAGAACGAGCAGGTTCATATCTGGAACATCAACAATGGCGAGCGCTTTGTGACCTACGCGATTCGTGCCGAGCGCGGCAGCCGGATCATTTCGGTCAATGGCTCGGCAGCCCGGCGCGCAGCGGTGGGCGATTTGGTCATCATTGCCGCGTTTGCACAGTTAGGCGAAAACGAAATTGCTGGCTTTGCACCCAAACTGGTGTTTGTGAACCCAGACAACCGCATCAAAGAAGAACGCTCGACCGTCCCGGTGCAGCAACCCTGAACCTGAAACACGTCACACAACATGATCACTGCACCTGAACAAACCATCACGCTTTTCCCGCCGCGCAAGCCAGCCGCAGCGGCCACGCTTCACACACGCTGGAGCGTTGACGCGATTGAAGCGCTTTTTAACCTGCCCTTCCCCGAGCTGATGCACCGGGCGCAAACCGTGCACCGCGATAACTTTGATCCGACGCACGTTGAATTTGCCACGCTGCTGTCGGTCAAAACCGGCGGCTGCGAAGAAGACTGCGGCTACTGCCCACAGGCCGCCCGTTACGACACGGGCGTTGAGGCCAGCAAACTGATGAGTCCCGCCGATGTATTGCTTGCGGCCAAGGCAGCCAAGGCCGCTGGTGCCACCCGCTTTTGCATGGGCGCGGCTTGGCGCAGCCCCAAAGACCGTGACATTGAGAAAGTAGCCGAGCTGGTACGTACCGTCAAAGCATTGGGGTTAGAGACCTGCGCCACCCTGGGCATGCTGGAAGACGGGCATGCCCAGACCCTGCAAAGCGCGGGCCTGGACTACTACAACCACAACCTGGACAGTGCACCAGATTTTTATGGCGACATCATCACCACGCGTGACTACCAGGACCGGCTCGACACCCTGGCCAGGGTGCGCAGCGCAGGCGTCAAGGTCTGCAGCGGCGGCATTGTGGGCATGGGCGAAACCCGTCGCCAACGCGCCGGGCTGGTGGCCGAACTCGCCAACCTCACGCCCTACCCCGAGTCTGTGCCCATCAACAACCTGGTCAAGGTGGAAGGTACGCCATTAGCTAACCAGGCCGACCTGGACCCGTTTGAATTTGTACGCACCATAGCTGTGGCCCGCATCACCATGCCAACGGCGCGCGTGCGCCTGTCAGCAGGCCGCCAGCAAATGGGCGACGGCGTGCAGGCGCTGTGCTTTCTGGCCGGTGCCAACTCGATTTTTTATGGCGACAAGCTGCTGACCACCGGCAACCCGGACACGCAGGCAGACACCTCTTTGCTGGCGCGCCTGGGCATGCAGCGTTCTGCGCCCGTCCCAAAGTAACCCGTCACCGATCTCTTTAAACCGCCCTTTCATTCAAGACCGCTTCATATGACGCAAGCTGACATCACCAACAAGACGCCAGCCAGCCCTTACGGCACTTTGAGCCCCACCTCAACCCCGTCGGCCCGCAAACCCATCAGCCTACCGCGCCTGCGCGAAATGCATGCTGCGGGCGAAAAAATCACGATGCTGACGGCGTATGACGCAACTTTTGCCGCCGTGGCCGATGCGGCTGGCGTTGAATGTATTTTGGTTGGTGACTCGCTCGGCATGGTTTGCCAGGGCCTGACCAGCACCGTGGGCGTGACGCTGGACACCATGCGCCACCACACCGAATGCGTGGCCAACGGCTTGCGCCGCTCGCAAGCCACGGCCTGGCTGATTGGTGACTTGCCGTTTGGCAGCTACCACGAGTCTAAGGAACAAGCCCTGCGCAGCGCCGCCGTACTGATGCAAGCGGGCGCTCACATGGTCAAGCTGGAAGGTGGCGGCTGGACAACCGAGGTGGTACATTTTCTGGTCGAGCGCGGCATTCCCGTGTGCGCCCATTTGGGCCTGACGCCGCAAACTGTTCACGCGCTGGGTGGCTACCGCGTACAAGGCAAAACAGACGAAGCCGCTGCCAGACTAAAGCGTGAAGCCAGCGCCCTGCAAGATGCCGGTGCCGCCATGCTGGTGCTGGAAATGGTGCCCGAAGTATTGGCAACAGCGCTGACAACAACACTTACAAGCTGCCCCACCATCGGCATAGGCGCAGGCAACGGTTGCGCAGGCCAGGTGCTGGTATTGCACGACATGCTGGGCATGAACCTGGGCAAGATGCCAAAGTTTGTGCATGACTTTATGGCGGGCTCTGGCAGTGTGCGCGGGGCGATGGAGGCTTATGTTGCAGCCGTTAAAGCGGGCAGCTTTCCGGTCAATGCGCTGCACGCCTGGTGAGTAAAAACAAAGACTATTGAGGAAAAAATGCACATCGTCCACACCATTGCCGAGCTGCGGGAAAAGCTCAGCGGCTTTCAATGCCCCGCCTTTGTGCCCACCATGGGCAATTTGCACGACGGCCATATCGCCCTCGTCAAACAAGCCAAACCGCTGGGCGACGTGTCGGTGTCCAGCATTTTCGTCAACCGATTGCAGTTTGCACCGCATGAAGACTTTGACAGCTACCCGCGCACGCTGGATGCCGACGCCCAACGGCTGGAGGCCGCTGGCTGCAACGTGCTGTTTGCCCCACGTGAAAAAGAGCTTTACCCCGAGCCACAAACTTACAAGGTTCACCCAGCCACTGACTTGGGTGACATTCTGGAAGGTCATTTCAGGCCCGGTTTTTTTATTGGCGTGAGTACCGTCGTGCTCAAGCTGTTTTCATGCGTTTTTGCGGGCATGCCAAGCGGTGTCGCGGCATTTGGCAAAAAGGACTACCAGCAAGTCATGGTGGTGCGCCGTATGGTGCAACAGTTTGCGCTGCCGATTGAGATTTTGGCGGGTGAAACCCAGCGTGCAAACGATGGACTGGCCCTGTCGTCACGCAACAGCTATTTAAAAGAAGCCGAACGGCAAGAGTCCGTTGAGCTGTCAAAAGCGCTGCAGGCCTTAGGTATAGCCGCCAAAGCCGCCACACCCCAAGACCTGCCAGCGCTGGAAGCCCAAGCCATGCAAGCCCTGGCCCGGCGCGGCTGGAAGCCAGACTACTTGACGGTGCGCCGCCGCGCCGACCTGATGCCGCCCTGGGGCGACATGGCCAACCAGCCATTGGTGGTGCTGGGCGCGGCCAAGCTGGGCAATACAAGGTTGATTGATAACCTGGAGATTTGAATTAGCACTCAGTTTTTTTGCCAGAAAAAATATTCATCGCTTGATGCAGGGTGGCCTGCAGGCTGACTTGTCTGATATTCAAATCCACATGACACCAAAGGGTCTGTAAATTGCTTATCAAGACTTATATTTTGTTTTTAATTTCTATTTTTGCGGGCGCCGTCTTTCTGGTCGCCAGCAGCTACGCCGGGCAATATTTATCGTTTACAAGAGGAAATGGATTTAACTGGTGGTTTGTAATGTCAACTTTAGCGGGATCGGTTGCAGCAGTTTGCGTCACCGCGCCTTTTATCCTGATGTTGTTTCAACGACGTCGATGGCTTGCCGCGCTCATTTGTACTTCGCCACTTTTAGTGTTTGTACATTCAGGAATTTACGCAGAGGTCTTGGTCGGGTGCATCGTGCATTTTTCTTTGCTAGTGGCTGGAATATGGCTGTCTTCACTTATTTTGAAAGACAGAAAAAATAGCATTGATTTATAGCAATCAAAGCTGCAAACTTAGCCGTTAAAAGTCAGCCAATTCGAAAGTTTGATATTGCACCGATCTGATGCAGCCGTGGGGCGACATCGACGACCTGCCAATGGTGATGCTGGCGGCATCGAATTTTTGCCAATACGCGGTTGATAAAAAACGTGAAGATTAGAAAAACAGAAAACGCAAACACTTCACTTTTAGTAGCTGCTCGCGCCTGTTTTTACTGGCCTGCAGGCTACTTTATGCTTGAATCGAGTTTTGATCCAAGACCTGAACTCCCACCAACACCCTGCCCGCAACTGTCGATTGCGCGTGGTCAAAAGTGATGAAATGCGTAACGCCCAACCGGGCTGCGATGGCAATGTGCAACGCATCGGTGGCGCGCAGCGGCGTTTGGGCGACCTGTACAGCCAACTCGCCCGCACAAGTCACGTCGCTGGCTAACGTAGAGGCTGCGTTAAATTTAGCAGAACGCACGACATCCAAAGCTGATGCAACAGCGCACAAGTCAACTGCATCAATGTACCCCGCGCGGTGCTTGGCAGCGATGGCACATCGGTATTCGGCGCAAGTCCAGTCGCTGCACACGCCGCGCAAACCCTGACCCATCAGGCGATTGATGAGTGCCTGCGCGGCTTGGGTGTTGGCCTCTTGAGTTAACAGCGCTACGGCAACACTTGTGTCGATATAAAACATAGCTCCGCCGCTCTAGTAACGGGCGCTTTCACGCCACTGCGCGACGAAATTATGTTCTTGGGGTACGCGGCTTTTGCTACGCAGGTTTGTCAACATGCCAGCCAGGTCGTCTAGGTTGCTGGGCGGATTGCCGAACCCGGTGTCAACAGAACTCTCTGCTTTTAACGCAGAAACAGCCACCAGCCGGCAACCTAGCCTGCCGTGTTTGGCAATCACTTCAACCCGACGGTTGACCGGATTCGGGTGGTAAGCAACACTGGGCAAAACCTGCGCTTGCACCCTGATGCACGCAGGTCACGCCTGGCTCCCGTGAAGGCGTGCTGCCAGCGGTCTCGCCCAACACGGGCCAGCTTTTCACCATTGGCAGCCTTATTAATGCGGCCCGGTGAAGTATATATTTTCCGTTCGGGCTGAGCCTGTCGAAGCCGGGGTCGCACAAGGGGAACCCTTCGACAAGCTCAGGGCGAACGGTTCATAG
>JAYURC010000036.1:0-4271 GCA_043756405.1 Polaromonas sp. | reverse complement strand
TTTCCATGTCTTCCAGCATGCGGGCTGAACGGTTGTAGCCAATTTTCAAATGCCGCTGAACCAGCGAAATCGAAGCCTTGCGGTTTTTCAGAACAATCTCAACGGCTTGGTCGTACATGGGGTCTTTTTCGTCACCTTTGCCGCCTGCCGCGCTCAGGTCACCGCCCAAATCACCACCTTCACCGTCTGCCACGCCGCCTTCGAGAATACCGTCGATGTAATTCGGTTCGCCCTGCTCCTTCAGGTAAGCGACCACGCGGTGCACTTCATCGTCACTGACAAAAGCGCCATGTACGCGAATCGGGAAGCCCGTGCCGCTGGGCATGTAGAGCATGTCGCCCATGCCCAGCAGCGCCTCAGCACCCATCTGGTCAAGAATCGTGCGGCTGTCAATTTTGCTGCTGACCTGAAACGACAGGCGGGTAGGAATGTTGGCCTTGATCAGTCCCGTGATCACGTCAACACTGGGGCGCTGCGTGGCCAATATCAAATGAATACCAGCAGCGCGGGCTTTTTGTGCGAGCCGGGCAATCAGCTCTTCAATCTTCTTGCCGACAACCATCATCAAGTCGGCCAGCTCGTCAATCACCACCACGATGTAGGGCAAGCGCTCCAGCGGCTCGGGCTGGTCTGGCGTAAGGCTAAACGGGTTGCCGATCATCTCGCCCTTAGCCTTGGCGTCATCAATTTTGACGTTGTAGCCCGCCAGGTTGCGCACACCCATTTTGCTCATCAATTTGTAGCGCTTTTCCATCTCTGCCACACACCAGTTCAGCCCATGCGCGGCCTGGCGCATGTCGGTGACTACTGGGCACAGCAGGTGTGGAATGCCTTCGTAAACGCTCATTTCCAGCATCTTCGGGTCAATTAGCAGCAGCCGAACATCGCGCGCGTCTGCCTTGTAAAGCAGGCTCAAAATCATGGCGTTAATACCCACTGATTTGCCCGAGCCCGTGGTGCCAGCTACCAGGCAGTGCGGCATCTTTGCGAGGTCAGCCACCACAGCGTGGCCTGCGATGTCCTTACCCAAACCCATGGTGAGCAAACTTTTAGCTTCGTTATAGACCTGCGAACCCAAAATCTCGCTGAGTTTGATGGACTGGCGCTTGGCGTTAGGCAATTCGAGCGCCATGTAATTTTTGCCGGGAATGGTTTCAATCACGCGGATAGACACCAAGCTGAGCGCACGCGCCAAATCCTTGGCTAGCCCCACCACTTGTGAGCCTTTGACGCCCGTAGCGGGCTCAATTTCATAACGGGTAATAACGGGGCCAGGTGCCGCGGCCACCACGCGCACTTCAACGCCAAAGTCCTTGAGTTTTTTCTCAATCAGGCGTGACGTCATCTCCAGTGTTTCAGGGGCAACACCCTCTTGTTTTGATGGCGCGCCGTCGAGCAAATCAACCTGCGGTAGCTTGGAGTCAGGCATGTCTTTGAAAAGCGGTTTTTGCCGCTCCTTGATGACACGATCGCTTTTGGGAATATCGGCAAAAATTGGCTCAATCAGTACCGGCACGGGATGGTGTTCTTCTATTTCAATACGCTCGTCGATCAATATGTCTTCACGCTCCTTGGCAGCTTTTTTGCCGACCGCCAGGTCTTCAGCGATTTCGCGCTTTTCCCGGCGCGATTCGATCAGGTTGCTGATCCACTCACCCAGCCGCTGAGCAGTATGGGCCCATGAAAATCTAAACACAATTGACGCAGCCATCACACCTGCGGCGATCAAAACCAGACCCGACCCCGCAAATCCCAGCCACTTGACGCCCGCGCTGCCCACCCAATAACCCAAAGCGCCACCCGCATGGTCCGGCAGACGTGCCTCAAAACGGTAAAGGCGCGACCACTCCAGTCCGCTGCTGGCAGCTACAAGTAAAAGCAGTCCGAGCCAGAATTTGATACGGCGGCGATGCAGCGCCTTGTCCGGCATTGCCTGACCGCGCAGCCAGTCAGCCAGCGCTGACAGCCACGCCGACAAACCCGCCACCAGCAGCCACCACACAGAAAAGCCGAGTAAAAAATAGCCTGCATCAGCCAGGTAAGCGCCCAGTCGGCCACCCCAGTTGTCAATACCAGCGGGTGTTGCACCAGAAGCCGGGAGCATGCCTGATGTAGACCAGGCCGCATCTTGCGATGAATAACTGACGAGTGCCAGCAGCCAAAATAGCAGGCCGAGCAGCCCAACGATCAATACGACTTCTTGGGTAAACCGGTGCACGCCGCTTGGCGGGGCGGTAGCTGGGGAGTTTTGTGTGTTCAGGGTGTCAATTGAATAAGTCATAACCCACACAAGCTTACCGCAGATAGACGAGTCCCCTGTTACTCGAATGAATTCAAATGTTCGTTAACAACCATCGATCCATCGCTTCGGGTCTCGATAAAACCGCGCTCTTCCAGGTCTTTCATCACGCGGCTGACCATTTCGCGTGACGCACCCACCATCTTGGCCAAATCCTGACGCGACACCTTGTCGCGAATCACCGCATTGCCATCGGCGTCAACCACTGCAAATTCAAGCAGCGACCTGGCAACCCGACCATACACATCCATCAAGGCAAGCGACTCAATTTTGCGGTCAGCATGGCGCAAGCGTTGCACCAGCCCTTTCATCACAGCATAGGCCATGGACGAATTTTCTGGCAAGCAGCGCGCAAATTCCAGTCTGCCCAGAATCAGCACGTCAGTTTGCAATTCTGCACGTACCGTCGCGGAATGGGGTTCGTTGTCAATCAAGCTCATTTCGCCAATGTACTCACCAGGCTGCATGGTGGCCAAAATAACTTCACGCCCACGCACATCTGTTGTGACGACGCGAGCTCTGCCTGTCAGAATAATTGCCAGTGAATTGGATTTTTTACCCTGCTCAACAATAGCTTCGCCACGTTTGAATCTGCATTTGACAACCGCATCTGCCACCGACTCGGCCTGACTGGTCGTGAGCATTGAAAACAGCGGAACTCTGCGGATCAGTTCCAGGTTCGACACCATAGTTGACATAGCTTTTTCCCGTTTGGCCTATCGCGTACTTAACAAATTGAAGTATCTACAATGAATGACGCTGCTTATTGGCTTGGAAGCTTATTTAGCCCCAAATTTCAATTGTCAAATGTCGTTCAATAGACTTTAACTCAAGTTTTACGACAGTCCCCACCAGGTTTCTTACCCATGAATCATTCAAAAGTTCTCATCTTGGGCTCGGGCCCTGCAGGCTACACCGCCGCCGTTTATGCCGCACGGGCGAACTTGAACCCGGCGCTGATCACTGGTATTGCGCAAGGCGGGCAATTGATGACCACCACAGACGTCGACAACTGGCCTGCCGATGCGCAAGGCGTACAGGGGCCAGAACTGATGCAGCGCTTTTTAGAGCATGCCGAGCGCTTTAAAACCAAAATCATTTTTGATCACATTCACACCGTTGATTTTTCGAAGCGTCCTTTCTCTCTTACGGGCGACAGCGGCGTTTACACCTGCGACTCGCTGATTATTTGCACGGGTGCATCCGCCAAGTATCTCGGTCTGAAATCTGAAACGGCCTTCATGGGGCGGGGTGTATCAGGTTGTGCGACGTGTGACGGATTCTTTTATCGCGAGCAAGACGTGTGCGTAGTTGGCGGTGGCAACACGGCCGTTGAAGAAGCACTTTATTTGTCTAATATCGCCAGCAAGGTGTATCTGGTGCATCGGCGTGACAAGTTCAAGGCAGAAGCAATCTTGGTCGATAAGCTGCACGAAAAAGTCGCTGCCGGGAAAATTGTTTTAAAAACATTCAATACGCTAGACGAAGTTTTAGGTGACGCAGGCGGCGTGACAGGTGTGCGTTTGAAAAGCACCCAAGACGAATCGACCCAAGACATCACATTAAAGGGTTGTTTTATCGCAATTGGCCACCAACCCAATACCGATATTTTCATTGGCCAGCTTGACATGAAAGGCGGCTACATCATCACGAAAACCGGGTTGGATGGCTTTGCCACGATGACCAGCGTACCAGGTGTATTTGCAGCGGGCGATGTGCAGGATCACATTTACCGCCAAGCCATTACCAGTGCTGGTACAGGCTGTATGGCTGCTCTGGACGCGCAGCGATTTTTGGAACAGCGGGCTTGATAACGCACGCTGCGGGCAACTTTTCACGCTATAATCTGAGGCTTCGCTGGAAAAACCATATCGTTTTTCCGCATCCGATTTTATTTTTTACGGAGAGTGCTCATGGCACGCGTCTGTCAGGTAACGGGCAAAGGCCCGATGGTAGGAAACAATGTTTCCCA
>JAYURC010000035.1:0-4274 GCA_043756405.1 Polaromonas sp. | reverse complement strand
CAAATTGATCGTTGCACGCGGACTGGCACCAAAGGTAATGAAGCGGGCGATGTCTTTGATGCCGTGTTTGTCAGGGTTGCGGGTGGCGGATACCAGCCTGACGGCGTACTGCACCAATGCCGGGTCAACATATACATCACGGCACTGGGCTTGCAGGGCAGCCAGTTGCGCAGTAGTGGCCACCGCCGCAACCGCCACGGCTGGCCCGGTGACGCGCTGCACGATGACAAATTCTTCCTCATCAGTCGGGTAGTCGACCAGCACCTTCATCATGAAACGGTCCACCTGCGCTTCAGGCAGTGGGTAGGTGCCTTCGGTTTCAATCGGGTTTTGCGTGGCCATCACAAGGAAAGGTGAGGGCACTTTGTGCGTGACGCCTGCTATCGTGACCTGCCGCTCCTGCATCACCTCAAGCAGGGCACTTTGCACCTTGGCAGGCGCGCGGTTAATTTCGTCAGCCAACAGCAGGTTGGTAAACACCGGGCCCAGCGACGTGCTGAAGTCGCCTGTCTTCTGGTTATAAATGCGCGTACCAATCAGGTCAGCGGGTACCAAATCAGGCGTGAACTGTATGCGTTTGAAATCGCCTGTGATGGTGTTGGCCAGCGTTTTGACGGTCAGCGTTTTGGCCAGACCCGGCACGCCCTCGACCAGCAAATGCCCCTGCGCCAGTATGGCAACCATCACGCGCTCTAAAAACTTGTCTTGTCCGACGACGACGCGTTTGACCTCGTAGAGGATTTGTTCCATCAGCTGGGCGGTGTTTTGGGGTTCTTGCATGGTGGTCTTTTAAGTCGGGTTCAAATTCGGGTCCGGGGAGTTGATCAGTTTGGGGACAGAGCAATCGGCTGCTGCGCAGGTCAATTGGTCTGTCCCGCAAAGTTTAGAAAGGAGGCATGCCGGCAGCCGACGCGGCGTTCTCAATGGGAACAGCAAAACCAATACCAACAAAGGTGCGCTGCTGGTTCGGGTTGTAAATGGCCGTCACGATACCGACCACTTCGCCATCCATAGTGACCAGCGGACCGCCTGAGTTTCCGGGGTTAGCCGCAGCGTCAAACTGGATCAGATTGCTCATTTCCTGTTTGCCTTCAGGCGATCTGAAATTGCGTTTAAGGCCTGACACGACACCGCTAGACGCCGACGGCCCGATGCCAAAAGGGTAGCCCACCGCCATCACCTGGTCACCGGGGCGCAGGTCGGCGGTAGAGCGCATGGTGGCGGCAATCATGTCATCAGGGATTTTGTGGGCTTGCAGCACAGCCAGGTCGTTTTCAGGCTGCGCACCAGTGATGGACGCAGTGGTCGTCATGCCGCCGGCAAAGGTGATGTGGATGACATCTGCCCCTTGCACCACATGCAGGTTGGTCAAAATAATGCCTTTGTCAACAATCACCACGCCAGTGCCAACGCTGCGGTTGTTCATATCGTCATCTTTGGCTTCTTTTCCGTCCTTGCCCGTCTTGCTTTTGCTGTAGCCCACCACCCGCACGACAGACGGAATAATCGTTTCATAAGCCTTGGCGGCAGCCGACGGCAGTTGTGTGGTTTCCAGTGTTTTCAGCACAGCAGCGTTGATGTCTTCCTGGGTGATTTTGCGTTCACCCGGCTTGCCCCCGTAAAGGCTGATCGCCAGTGCCAAGGCCAGCAGAGCTAAAACAGACCAGAGCAGCTTCAGGTTGTTCAAGCGCAGCCAAGGCTGCAGGTAGGCCAGCCCCCCGCGCTGGTTTGGGTTTGCGGCAACCTCGACCTGAGCTGGAGTGGGCTCAGTGGGCAGTGTGGGCTTTGCTGAACTGCTGTAAAGCGCGGGACGTCTCATGAGTTCGCCTGTAAATTAGCTGATAAAAAGTTGAAAATTACCACTGGTCTTGACCGTATCACGATTATTAATTCTTTGCAGCTTGCCCGTGTGACACTTGGTGTATGACGAACTGGATTGACACCCACTGCCATCTTGATGCGCCTGAGCTGCATGTTGACCTGCCTGACCTTGCCGCGCGTGCATTGGCTGTGGGAGTCGGCCATTGCGTCATTCCGGCCGTCGAGGTGGGTAATTTCGAGGCTGTCAGACGGCTGGCAGAACGTTTCAGTTACAGCTACGCGCTGGGTATTCACCCCCTTTTTGTGCCCCGGGCAAAAGATGCGGACTTAAACGCACTGGACGCTGAGCTGGCCCTGCGCCATTCAGACCCACGGCTGGTAGCCGTTGGTGAAATTGGCCTGGACTATTTTGTGCCCGAGCTGCAAACCAGCCGCATGCGCGAGCGCCAGGAGTTTTTTTACCGTGAACAACTTAAATTGGCGCGAAAACACGAATTGCCCGTCATCTTGCACGTGCGCCGCTCGGCAGACCGGCTGCTCAAACATCTGCGTGAGCTGGCACCACCGCGTGGGTGGATTGGTATTGCCCACGCTTTCAATGGCAGCCAGCAACAAGCCCATGAATTCATCAAGCTGGGCTTTAAACTCGGCTTTGGCGGCGCGGTGACTTTTGAAACAGCCTTGCAATTGCGTCGGCTGGCCGCGCAGTTGCCGTTAACTGCACTGGTGATAGAAACCGACTCCCCCGACATCCCGCCGCACTGGCTGTACACCACAGCAGCCAACCGGGCGCTGGGCCAACCCCAAGGCCGCAATCAGCCCGCCGAGCTGCCGCGCATCGCCCAGCAGGTGGCCGACTTGCGCGGCATCACGCTCAAAGAACTTCAGCTAGCCACCACAGCCAATGCGCTGCAGGCTTTGCCACGGCTGGTTAAATTGCTCGAAAAAAGTTGATTCGGGCCTGTCGATTGGCGCTGACAACCCGGTAGCTACACTGACTGGCCTGCCGAGCTGAAGTTGAGCGCCCACACCGCGCAGCAGTAGGCATCATGCCAGTTTGCGACTTTTTATCCAGTTTTTAAGCCATTTTCACCATAAAATCGACCTCTAGCGCAATGAATACGGGCGTAATCAGCTACTAAAAACATAGTGAAGATAATTCAACCAATCACTATGCCAACCCATTGGAGTATATGAAGACTGCCTACAACATCTACTGCGATGAAACCTGCCACCTGCCCCACGACCACCAAAGCGCGATGGGGCTGGGTGCCATCTGGTGCGCGCGCGATAACGCAGCGCTGTTGTCTAAAGAAATTTTGGCGTTGAAAGTGCTGCACCGCGCGCAAGGCGAGCTGAAATGGACAAAGGTCAGCCCCGCGCGGCTGCCGTTTTACCTGGCGCTAGTGGACTGGTTTTTTAACGACTCGCGCGTTTGCTACCGGGGGTTAGCTGTTCAGCACAAAGAGCGGCTAAACCATTCGGCCTTCAATGGCGGTGTGGCTGACGTTTTTTACTACAAGATGCAGTTTTCCCTGATCAGCAAAATACTGAGCCCCGACAGCCGTTACGCCATTTACCTGGACGTAAAGGACACACAAAGCCGCCAGCGGGTTAAAAAGTTGTATGAAGTGCTTTGTAACGACGCTTTTGACTTTACGGGTGAAATGGTGGAGTCCGCACAAAACATTCAATCACACGAATCAGCGTTGATGCAATTGTGCGATTTTTTGACGGGTGCGCTTGGCTACAAACACAGAGGCCTGAGCAGCAGTACCGCCAAGAACGCTGTGGTTCAATGCATTGAAACGCACCTCAAACGCAGCTTGCTGGTTTCAAGCGCTGTGACTGAACGTAAATTCAATGTGTTTGTTTTTACGCCGCGCGCGGTTGCCGCGTGATGACGGGACCGATGACACCCCTTGCGCCTGTGACGACAACGGCCCCTGCCTGGCTGCCACTCATGTTTGCGCTAAGTCCGTGGACGGCGACAACATTTGACGATTTGTACGCCATGTTCAAAACAGATTTTGTTGACAACGCGGTAAGTTACGGCCCGCACCGTGTGTGGATTTTTCGAGATCAGGAACGCGGTAAAGAGACAATATTTTGGCACCTGACTGAGAAGGAAGACAAAACAGTTGGTGGGCGTGTAGCAGACCCAAGACGTGCAGAGCGGCTGCCCTGGTCACGCCCGATGCTTGACCACATTGCAGACCCACAAGTGATGCATTGGGACTACGAGGAAGGCGATAAAACCATTAAAACCTATGTATGGCTCAAAGATTTTGACTTTGTAATTGTGCTAAAGCGAATGCCGGATTTAAGCCGTAGATTGATCACATCGTTTCACGTGGACTACAGCAACAAAAAGCGAGACCTTGAACGCAAATATGTGCAGCGACTGCAAGAAACGGCGGGTACAAATAAGAAAGCCAGCGGCTAGCGCTGGC
>JAYURC010000034.1:0-28491 GCA_043756405.1 Polaromonas sp. | reverse complement strand
ATCCGGCCTGATGAACTATGAACCGTTCGCCCTGAGCTTGTCGAAGGGTTCCCCTTGTGCGACCCCGGCTTCGACAGGCTCAGCCCGAACGGAAAATATATGCTTCACCGGGCCGCATCGATAGTTAGAGCAGCGGTTTACTCGCCAGACCTGCGTTCAGGCTTGGCAGCCTTGCTGACCGGCAAAGCCGTGCGCCTGCGTGAGTTGGCTCAGCGTTCGGTTATGCCACTGGACATGTGCAAGGAGTTTCTGGATTAGGGCTGTAGACCAATTAAAACATGCGCAAGTCGCTATCAAATTAATAACACTTCAGAGTCGTTTCCAACCAATGCGCAAGTTCAAATCCATCTGGATGAGCCACTGAAGTTGCAGCTTTCAGGGCTTGCTGCGCAACATGTTCATGATCTGCATGGCGTCCAGACCGGCGGCTTTTTGCTGGATTTGCGGCATGTACTGGGTCTGCATCTGTTTGGCGGGGCCGAGCAGGCTTTGAAACGTGCCCTGCAATACAGCGGTGTTCATGGTGCGGCCGCCCGCGTAATAACGCTTGGCAACCTGGCCCAGTGCGTACGTAGTGGCAAATGAAAACGCCATACCAGTGGCAGCGCCGCCGATTTTGCCAATCGTTCTGCCTGCCACCTTGCCAAGCAGGCCGCCAAGTAATTTGCGGCCAAACTGCTCCAGATACTGCGAAGTCAAACCCACGCCCACGGCGGCGATAAATTCCTTGATATGACCTTGATCCAGCTCTACGCCGTTGGTCTTGCCAATGGCATAAACCATTTTGACCTGCATCGGAATAATCGCCATCGACGCCCACGATTGCGGCAGCAATTCCAGTGCGCCATTGAGCAGGGCGTAGTTCAAGATTGATTTGTCCAGTTCAGCGTCTTGCGCTTGGGGCAGGGCTGCTGGTGCGGGTCTTGCCAGTGGTGCGGTCAGCGTGACCGCGCCAGCCGCAACGGCTAAACCTGCTGCTCCTGCTGCAATCGTCGTTGCAGGCACAGCCATTTCAGCCAAGTCCACCACTTCATCGGCTTGTTTGTCAAAGGCCCCGGTTTCCTCCGTGCCTAATCGCAACTGCTGCTTCAGGTCAGCCAAAAACCGGCGTTCTGCATCGGTTTGCCGCCCATCAGCATCGCAGACGCAAACCGCCATTTCGTAAGCCAGCTGGCGCTGCCCGCTGTCAGTCAACGCGCTGGTGGCCGACTGCAGCTGCACGCGCTTGAGCAGCACATCTTGCACCAAGCGTGACAAATCTGCCTTGTCGGCCTGGTCTCTACCTTCAGCAAGCGCCTGTGCCATACGCCGAAGCTCGTCGCGCTCAGCATCAGCCTTGTCGCCATCTGCAAGCGCGGCAAACAGCCCGATGGCGAGTATGGATTTTTGTTCTTCCAGCAACATGGTGGGTTCCCTTTGTAATGTGACAGCGCGATGCGCTGGTTGAGTGAAGTTGTCAGACAAGAAAATCAAGGGGGCGTTCCCTTGGCTCATCAAAAAGCCTGTAACGGTAGGTGCCAGTCTGTTTTACCGCGGCGGCGCAATGTCCTGCCCTTTAATGCGCGCCCACAGCCACGGCAGCAACTTGGCCGCATCACCGCGGCTGCCGGTTTGTTCTGGGGTAATGGCTTTCCACACGCCGCTGTCCTTTTGCGCAAGTGCAAATTGAAACACATAGTCAGGCTCTTGCCCCATGCGCAGGTCAGCTAAAACGACCTGGTTATTGACCTCCCGCAGGCTGTAAAAACCATGCGTGAACCAGGCCATGCGCTGTGCGGCCCAGTTGCCTTCCAGCTCTTTCATTAATGTTGGCTGGTTCGGGAATTCATCAAAGGCAATCGTTCGGTCATTGTCAAAGAATGAATAAAACCCTTCTGAATAAGCGTTCTCACGCATGACCACAATCCGCCAGGCAACAATATTCAAGGGGGTGGGCGTGACGAAAAACACCGCATTTGCGCCCACCTGCGCCCGCACGATGCGCTCTACATGCGCCTGCGCAGCCACGCTCCACGCCAAGTAGGCGCAAGACACCGCCAAAGCCGCGGCGTTCCAGCGCAGCCCGGCAAACTGCTTCATCGACAGCGCAGCTATCAGGCCAAAAAGCAGCGGCAGCGTGTACAGCGGGTCAATGATGAACATGCTGCCAATGCCGTACGGATATTCAGAAAACGGCTGCAGCAGCTGGGTGCCGTAAATCGTAAACGTGTCCAGCAGCGGATGCGTGAACAGCGCCAGCCACAGCGCCACACACCAGCGTTTGAACAATGCGGCCTGGCCGTGCACTTTGCTGACCAGCCAGGCCAACAGCGGCGCGAGTAGTGTGAGGTAGAAAAGGCCGTGGCTTTCAGCGCGGTGAAAGGTCATGTCGCGCACCGGGTCGCCAAAATCAATGAAGGCATCCAGGTCAGGCAGCGTGCCAGCGATACCGCCCCACAGTGCTGCTTTCCACACGGCTGTGTGCCGCCCCATCACGGCCACACCGCAGGCTGCGCCTAATACCAATTGAGAAAGAGAATCCATAATGAAATGGATGCTAGCGCCAGCGTAGCGCCGCAGCGCAGCCTGGGGCTATTGGCCAAAAAATCGCGCAGTTTGCCAGCAACCTACTCGTCACTGCTTTCCTCAACTGCCTGCACCGTGCCGCTTTTGACTGCTTTTTTAAGCGCCGTGTAATCAGCCTCGTTTTGATCCGCGTAGGCAAAGGCGTGTTTGGCAATCGCTTCGTCAAACGCGTGGCTTTTGCCAATGTAGCCCGCTATCAAAGCCGGGTCGCCGGCTTTGGCCTGCGATCTGGCCAGCGCGTAGCCGCAGGCCTGCGCGTAGTCAGACATGTCCTCAGCGCTGAACAACGTCACGTCCAGCGTGCCTTTCATGTCGCGCAACTGGCGCACGTAAAACTCTGCGCCCAGCGTTTTGCTGCTGGCCCAGCCCAGAAAAATATCGCTGGTGGCCTGGCACAGGCGCTGGCCATCGACAATGCGCTGCCCGTTGTGGCCGTGCGCCTTCAAGCCCAATGGCGCCATCAGGGCCGAATGCCTGGCTTGCTTGAATTGCAAAAACAGCGGGTGGTGGCCATCTGCTGCAAACAGCGCCACAAAGCAGCGCGTGCCGACTGAGCCAATGCCCGGCACTTTGACGGCGACGTCCATCAGCTCATAGCGGTCAAACAGCACGCGCCGGTCAGCGCTCAAACTGCTGCGGTACTGTTCAAAAAACGTTTGAATGCCTTGTTCAAACTTGCCAATTTCGCGGGCAGTGGCACCGGCCTCGTGGTAAACCCACGGCGGCACGTCCTTGATGCGCATCTCTTTGCTCGCTGGGCCGTCTACCCACTCAACAGCGTTGTTCACCAACTCACGGCTGCCTTTGCCGCGCGCTTTTTCAATCGCGGCTTTCTCGACCTTGCTGGCACCGCCCAATTTAAGCAGCGTCTCTGACGTCATCTGGTGGTACCACACGTCAAGCGTGTCCATGTCGGCAAAGTCCAGCATGCGCCGGTGGTAGGTGTCGAGCAGCGTTTGCACAATGCTTTCAACAGCAGATTTTTTAAAGCCCTGCTCACGGCTGGCAATCACAAAACTGGCAGCCAGCCGCCGCACGTCCCAGTCAAACGGGCCGGGTACGGTTTCGTCAAAATCGTTCAGGCCAAACAGCAAGCGCCGCTCGGGGCTGGCAAACAAGCCAAAGTTGGACAGGTGCGCATCGCCGCACAGCTGCACCGTGACCCCACACCGCGGCGTTTGCGCCAAATCGTGCGCCATCAGCGTGGCAGAACCACGGTAAAAAGCAAAAGGGCTGGCCAGCATGCGGCCAAACCGGGTGGGTAACAGCTCGGCAATCCGGCCATCGTTAGACGCGGCCAGTAGCGCCAGGCCATCACGTTCAGCGCTGGCTTGCAAGCCCAGCGCCGAACGTGGGCAGTACTGGCGTGCCAGGCGGCCCTGTTCAAAACGTTGCGCCAGCGAGCCGCGGCCAATCAGGTGGTCTGTGTTTCTTTTCATGCCGTAATAATGGCATAACCAACAAAAAAATGGTGCGCAAAAGGTCTTGAAACGCTGACAGTCGCCAGGCCAGGCCGTTGCAGACCTTTCCACGCACTTCCAGGCCCTTCCAGACCTTCTCATGCTACACCGACCCATGACCCCAAAGGCGGCACAATTTTCGGTGTTCGCTAACATGGTCTCTCTCTCATATTCGATACCATCAACCGCCAACCTACTTAACGCCGCGTTTGCCCACCATGACTGATTCCCGACTGATGCTGGTGGACAGCAACGACTACACGGCTTCTGTGCTGATAGACGATTTGCGGCGGCGCGGGTTGGGGTTTGTGCATTGGGCGGCTACTACGCTTGATGCGCCGCGCCTGCTGGGCACTTGCGAGCCAGACGTGGTCATTGTCAATTACCACTCGGACCAGCCCGACAACCTGACGGTTTGCAGCACCATCAAGCGGCTGGCACCGCTTGCCGCGACGGTGGTGATTGCCTCGCCGGGGCCAGCGCTCAAGGCGGTACGACACTGGGCCAAACAAACCGGCAGCATCGATGTGATCATTGAAAAGCCTTTGTCGGACGAGCGGTTTTTTGTCACGGTGATGGATTTGCTGCGGCTCAAAGCTGCAGCGCGAGAAGCTGACGCACGCGTGGCACGCCTGACCAGCCTGGTACCTGAAGGCGCGCTGTCGGTGCTGGACAACGGCTTGGGAGGCGAGGCTGAAATCTTTGACGCCGCGGTCATCTTTACCGACATACGTGGCTCGTCCCGGCTGATCAGGGACACGCCGCCACAAGTTTTTTTTGAAAAACTGAATGCGCTGCTCAGTGCGCAAGCCGCGCTGGTGCGTACCCATCAAGGCGCTGTCGTCAAATACACCGGCGACGGCATGCTGGCCATCTTTCGCGGCATGGGCCGCTCTTACCTGGCGCTGCGCTGCGGCCTGGCTATTGCGGGCCTTGCAGGCAAACACCCGTTTCCATTTGGCATTGGCATAGCGCAGGGGCTGGTCCTGGCAGGCTTTATTGGCAACTCTGCGCACGCAGGGCAAAAACGCCAATACGACGTGATAGGTGCCACTGTTCACATGGCTGCACGCTTGTGCGAGCTGGCAAAAGCGGGTGAGGTGATTGCTACACAGGGACTGAACAAGTCAGCACGCATCATGTCGCCCCTGCCGCGGCCAATGTCAGGGGTGATGGTCAGAGGCCTGGACATACAGACCGACTGCCTGGCCTTCTACACTGAGCCAACAGAATTAAACAACCGGAGTTAGTGGGATGAAAGAGCAGTTTGATGCCGCGCAGATCAGCAAGGTGATTGACCAGGCGTTGGTCTACCAGTGTGCTTGCCCAGCGCAGGTGTGCAGGGCTATTTTTGAGCTGAGGGAGCTGTACGACTACCAGATGAGCTGCGCCAGCGACTCTGCCAACGACCAACTGGTGCACCAGACGATTGCCGCCGCCACTGAAAAGTCGCACGAAGCAATGGAAGAGTGCCTGAGAAAAGTTCTAGAGATTGAAGGCTGGGACCAAACCACCTTCACGATGCCGCAGGCGCTGAAGAAAAAACCGGCGCGGGCTTTGTGATATTCGCTTTCGCTAAGCTTCAGTCGGGTCGCGAATCACTGCTTGCATTGAAGTAGCTATAAGAGGCATTCAAACTGCTCTTTTGATGCCTTTTGTGCGTCATTTGAACCTGTGAGCCAATGAATACAAGTGCAAGCAACTTCTGAAATAATAGCAATTTATGGTTGCATTGAGCTTAAGACTAGGGTGCACCGGTAATGCTGACAGGGCAATCTTTAAAGCGCTGAAAAATCACGACACCTCGTCTGCTCACATGGCTCTGCTGGCTTTAGCCACAAGTGGTTGATGATGATTTCACCAACCGGCTTGGTCGTACCGGGTAGCTGAAATTGACGGCTGTGAGTGGATTCACAGACTGTGTCGCCTAAAGCGGTATTTGGCAAAACTTTCAGCTTGCCGATCAACTCCATTTGGCTACTTACCGGGGTGCCAACAAGTGCAGTCGAAAGTCCTCCGGGAAGGCTGCAAATATTACGAACGTATCCCACCATCATTGCCCGGTCAACGCCCCAGGCGTAATCGCCGTCTACGAAGCGAATCAGCCCAGCACCGCAATACATGCTCGGTATAGGATGACCGACATCGATGGGTTTGCATTCGATGAAGATCGCCGTCGGGACAGTATTCCGACAGGAAATAAGGCCTCGAATAGGTCGAAAAGTCAAGTCTGGTTGCTTGTCAAGCTTGGTGCCGTTGTAGTTCCTAACTGCCGCGTCCCGGCCAGAAAGATGCAATAGCGATAGTCCTGAGACTGCGCCTTCGTCTTGTGCTTCAAGCTCGCCTAGGATCATGTACAAGCGTTCGGTGATTTGATCTTCTGTTGAGCCGCAAATTGAGAAACTGCCCTCTGCAACTTCCTCTAGCAAGATGCGCCATGCAGTTGACAGAAAGTTTTGAACAACGACCATCAGCGATGGTGGGATTGTTGCTACTTGTAGGCCTGCTGCCGATCGGCGTAGAGCTTGCGTCATGAGCCCACTCATCGTGCAGCTCTCTCCTCGAGCATGGCGCCGTGTTCCCAAATGATGTCGGAAGCCAGCAGGCGCGCTTGAGTTGGCGTCCAATATCGGTACCTGTTGAGCAAACCGACAACTATTAAAGGCCTTTTTGCATCAATCATCGTGATGCGACTGACGGCTAAGTCATCGGCATGTTCGACCCATGTAGCCGGTGGCGTTGTAGGCAAGGTTTGTGCATCCAGCGATATCGCCATGAACTTCCAAGGGATATGGGCATCGTCTGAAAGTAGTTGGACGCGGACTTGGTGACCATTTGCGCCCAGCACACTGACCAATTCTTTTTGGAGGCGCTTACAAAAGCTTTCGGTCAATTGCGATGGGGCTGGCGCGCGTGCAAGCTTTACTGCTTTGGGAAATGGCGAACGGGTGGCCAGTGCATCTGCTATGGCTTCAGCATCGAGCGCACCAAGGCCATAGATTTTTAATACCGATTGATCAAGCGCTTTCCAATCGGGCTGGTTGGATATCAAACCATCGGCAGCCTGTTCGATCAAGGATCGTTCGGCCTGTGACAGCTTTTCTGGGGTGATGATGGGAAAACTTTTGATATCTAGAAGTTGGAGCGCTTCGCGCTCAAGGCCAAACTCACCGCTTGTCATCAAGGTGAAGTATTCAAACACTTGGCTATGCATAAGAACTAAAAGATAGCGAGTGAGAAAGATTCCGTCAGCATGGGCTGCTGCTGAAAAGCCATAGTAGGACTCCGAGTAAGCAATATCCGCATCAGATACCAAAGCGCGTCCGCGATTAAGCTCTGCGCGATTACCTTTTCGAACCAAAATCAGAGGAGCGCGATAGATAGCTGGGTCACGAGGACGCGAAAGTCCTGTAGGGCTGTAACTGGGCAATAAATCTGCCAGTACTACAAAAGGGTGTTCTGAATAACCCGCTACCAAAGAAGGTAAGCCACGCAGAAAGGTATCGTCCCCAGTACGATTCTCAGTTTTTTGATAACCCTGTCCCCGGCATAGACCCTGCTCTGGAGCCCAAAACTCTTTGACTGTGTAGTTTGTCTTCTTACGTAAACGCTGAATAATCGCCGCATCAACTGCCGTTCCCCGATACAGCGTTTTGAGAAGATCTGTTCGCTCAGCGACCAGTTGCAATGTGACCGGTACTGCATCATGCGCATCAATCCGCATGCGCCCCTTATCGTTCAGGCCAGGCTCATCATTCGGGCTGACAAAAGCAAATTGATCTCCGGTTTTCGGCAAACGGTTGTCGGCAAACAGCAAGCAGAAGGGCTGATCTACGTTCGGCCAAACCTGGCTTTGCCGGATGGAGGCACCGTTCAAAACACCTGTGACAGCGAGCGCTTGGAAAATAGCTTTGCGTGCGGCGAAGCCAGTTGCGGAAGTTTTGAAAAGCCATCGTCCGGCCAAAGCTAATGCAATTCGTCCACCGGGTTTGGCCCACTCCATCGCGCCCCAGACAAAAGGCAGATCAGTTACGCGGTCGGGATTTTTATAGGACTTGGCAATAATTGGCAGGCCACGCTGGTCTGCAATTTCCCTACAGCGTGCGGTAAAAGTTTCATCAATATCCTTTTCTGGAATAGTTTCGTCAGTTTTCTTGGGTTGAGGTTTCAAGCTAGTCCAAGGCGGATTGCCAATAACTAGACCAAAAGCGGCTCGATAGGCTTGCGGCACATGGTTGCCAAGACTTCCAGCCATGGGCTTGACGACCGCGGGATCAGCGTCCGGGTCAGCCACATCAATGAGCACATGACCTTCCAGCTTTTTAAAGGTTAGCTCTTCGACTGGCGTGGGTGCAGGGTCAAGCTCAAGCGCGGTGAGGTACAAAGCCAAAGCGGCCAACGTTCTGGCGTGGCCATTTATGTCAAACCCTGCCAATTGTGTGTTCAACATTGCGCGTAGCGCACTGCGGTCAGGTCGATGGCCAGTTTCCGCAAAGCGCATCTCTGCCAGTTTGCGGAAGGCAGCAACAAGAAATACCCCCCCGCCACATGCAGGGTCGAGTACCCGTGTGTGTGAACCATCAGGATGGCCTTGGAAGGCCTCACCCACCATGTACTCGGCAATATGGGATGGCGTGTAGTACACGCTAGTGTCGCGCCTCGCTTCGGCGTCGAAGTGGTACATCAGCTCTTCGTAGGTTTCGCTCAGCAGGCCAATGGGAAGATGATTGAAATCAAGGTCACCCCAATCTAAAGGTCTTTGCGATGCACCTGGGGCTATTGGCTGATCGAGGCCAAGGATTGCGTTAAGTGGCCTGGCAACACCAGCGCCGTACTTCACGAAAACCTCCTTGAAGTACTTCGGGTAATTTTTCGTGGGAAGTACTAACAAGTCGCCGTTAAAAGTCCGGTCTAGCCAGGCGTTGGTGGCTGCCAAGCTGACTTCGTCGCCAAAGCAATTCGCTAGCGACGTGGCACGGGGCGAAATTTGGGCAAGATGTGTGTCGTCAATGATCTTCCGCCCCATTAGGTAGCGAAAAAAGAGTGCCCGCCCTGTCAGTGCAATGCTTTCCGATGTCGTAAAGCCGAGTGCTTTTAATTCCTGGCCCGCGTGAGTCATCAGTCCTAGCAGAACACTTCGCAGCATGAGGCCAGATGGTTCGGCCAAATCTTCACCTTGCGCAAGACGTGCAAGTACGCCGATTGATTCAGATTGGCTCGAAAAAAACGGTGCCGCCTGAATGTGTGTATCGGGTTTTAGGTCGGTTCCATAGATATCCAGTCTGCCGGGTCGTAGCACACCCAGCCATGCGGGCTCTCCGCGCATGGCAAGCCGACGGCGCAGGTCTGCAATCTCATTAGCCTGCATAGGCGCATTAGCAAGGCGAGCTGCATCAATAACGTAAAGCAGAGGTTGGGTTTGTGCCTCGATCACTGCATCAACCATAGGCTGATCACCATGCCGCACCAGATCAACATAACGCAGCAGGCGTGGGTCATTCTGCGACTTAAGCTCGACGTAGTCAGCAGATCGCGCACCAAAGTCAGCGAGTAGGTTGAGGAGCGATTCCATCATTCAGCCCTGCACGCTCGCTACCAGCGCAAGTTCGCGTTGAGGTGGAGTAATGCCGAGATAGACATTGATACGCTCGCGTTCTTCTGCCATGTCCAAAATCAAACCGGGTTCATTTACGGAAACGTCTTCTAGACTTAGCACAGCACCATCGTTCATGCGGACAAACACGTACTCACCGCCAGCTACTGCTTTGGGCTGAGAAAGATAACGGTGAATTCCTTCAGAAAAACGACCTAGATAGCTGCTCTTGATGCCATAAACTTCTTCTAGCTTTTGAAGTGCTGCCAAGGTAAGCATGTCCGTAACACTAAAGCGGCGGGCGCTACGTTCAGCTATCTGCATTAGCGAGAAGGGGCTCAACCGGGTCCAGGTATGTACACGGGAGCGACTGATCCCATCCAATGCGCAGCAAACATCTTTGACTGTAAAAGAGAGCGCTTGAATCACATCTGCCTTATAAAAACTTCAAAACTGTCTGTATTTTAAAACAGATATGTTTGAAACCGGGTGTTTAAACACCGCGAATACCCTTGATACCGGCTAGTTCACAGCCACTTCAGCAAGTCTGTCTACCGCGGCTTTTCCTGCACTACCAGTTCAATCGAGGCGAATTGCTTGAATTGACTTCAATCCAATAAATCTAGGCGTAAGTAGCTGTCAATAACATGGCTATCAAAGTTGGGTCATGCCGCCCCATGGCATTTTTTGTACTTTTTGCCACTGCCGCAGTGGCACACATCATTGCGCCCTGGTGTGGCGATGGCGCGTACGGTTTCAACCCGTGGGCCCATGGTTTTCCACAGTTCGCGCAGGTCGTACACGGCCCAGATGGCTTCGCCAAAAGCGTTGATCCGGGCGATGCTGGTGCTGGGTGTGCCGTCTTCGCTCAGGGGCGAAACTTCGGGTGCGGCGCTGTCGTCTTCGGTCATGGCAACGATGGCCTCCAGCGCGCCGTTTAGCCATTTGGCAGCGTCCTTGTCGCGTGGGGCGGCCCATTCTTCGGGCCAGTACTCCACCGCAAACATAAAGCCCAGCGCCCAGACCTGTGCAAACGCGGGCAGGTCTTCATCCTTGAATTTCGCTTGCTCGTCGGGCGGCATCTCGGCCACAGCACCGCGAATGTCCATGACCTCGGGGTGGTAGCAGCGGTCGTCTTCGAGCGAGTCAACTTCTGAGTCCAGTGCGGTGGCCACTTCAATCCAGCGCTGGCGCCACAGCGTCAAAAAGCGTTCGCGTTGTGCGGCGTCCAGAAACGATCCACCATCATCATCCGGCACGTCGCCCGGCACGTCGCCTGACATAGGCGTTCCAAGCAAGGCTGCCAGAACTTCTTCTTCGTCAACAGGTTTGCGCATGCAAATCACCGCTGCCATAAAGCCTTCACAAAACTCCCACTGCGGTGTCTCGTCGTAGCGGACGCGCAGGTCGTCAAGTATGGCGTCAAGCTCGTCGAAGGCTTCAATCTCAAGGGGGGCGGGGGCGGGTGAGGTCATGGCAAGTTAGGCATAAGCGTCACCGGACGCTTTTATGCCGCGAAGTGTATCTGCCGCTAGCTTGTAGAGACGGAATGCGGCGCTTTGACAGCGTGGCGCGCCTGGTTGCACAGCGCATGGCTGATGGCCAGATTGGTCTGGTGGCTGTTGCCGCCTTCGCTCAGCGGTTGAATATGTTCCAGCGTTGCGTCAATGATGTTGACGTGTTGCCCGCAAACCCAGCACGGCACCTGGCCGTGCAGTTGGCGGGCGATGGTGTTGTAGATTTTTTGGCGGGTATGGGCTAGTTTGCTCATGCTTTTTTGTTCAGGCTCCTAGGCTTGCAGTGATCAAGATGCGGATGCGCGTGCTAATCGGTCACGTACGCCGTCCCATTCCAGTGATGCGGGTACAGGTTCTATCCAAATCAATTTGACACCTTGCGTATCAAAATCACGCAGTACTGCAAACAGTTGTTCTGCGGTTGCCAGCGCGTCATCAGGCATGCGGCGGTAGAACACTTTTGATGACTTGATACGCACGATGCTGCGCGCATAAATGGCAATGTGTGCAGCGTCAGCACCCAGCAAATCAAGCGCGGTTTGAATCGCTTTGGCCTCCATCAGTCGCACTTTGGCGTTGGGGGCGTAGTGCGATTCAAGCGTGCCGGGGGCGCGTGGCGCATTGTCTGGTGTGTCGTCCGCACTCAAAACGGCATGGCCGCAGGCTGCGCTGAGTTGCTCCCTGGTCAGCACGCCGGGGCGCAGTAATACGGGTTGGCTGCGCGTGCAGTCGACGATGCTGGATTCAATGCCAACCGAACACGGCCCGCCATCGAGCACCATCAAAGTATCGCCAAATTCCTGGGCCACATGCAGGGCCGTGGTGGGGCTGACGCGGCCAAATTTGTTGGCACTCGGCCCGGCGACACCAGTGCCGCAAGCCGTTAAAAATTCAAGCGCCAGCGGGTGCGCCGGGCAGCGCAGACCGATGGAGTTTTGCCCGCCTGCAGCGGCTGTGGCTACGCCGGGTTTGCGCGGCAGGATGACGGTTAACGGCCCGGGCCAGAAGGCTTTGATCAGGTTTTCAGCAAACAGCGGCACACTGCTGGCGTAGTCGCCGACTTGCGTGTTGCTGGCGATATGAACAATCAGCGGGTGGTCGGCGGGTCGGCCCTTGGCAGCAAATATTTTGGCGACTGCTTCGTCGTTGGCTGCATCAGCCCCCAGGCCATACACCGTCTCGGTCGGGAAGGCGACCAACTCGCCTGCGCGGATATGCGCGGCTGCTTTTTCAACAGCCAGTGCAGTTGTTGAATCAACCATGGGGAGTTTCAACGCGCAGGGGAGGAGGCAAACCAAGAGGACGCGGAGTAAACGCCGAATGTCCGAAAAAATCATCTCGATAATCTCTCCGCGTCCTCCGCGCTCTCCTCTCCTCCGCGTTGAATGCCCCCGCCTTCATCACTGACCCAGCCCAGGCAAGCCCAAAATATCAGCAGCCTGCTGCGCCACCGCTTTCACGCCAGCCACATCTGCCCCAGTGATATTCAAGTGCCCCATTTTGCGGCCAGGCCGTGCGCCTTGTTTGCCGTACAGGTGCAGGTGTGTGCCGGGCAGGCTCAGTACGGCTTGCCAGTCGGGCGTGCGCGGTTTGCCACCAACGTCAAACCACACATCGCCCAGCAAATTGAGCATGATGGCGGGCGAGTGCTGGCGCGGCTGGGGCAAGGGCAAGCCCGCCATGGCGCGTACCTGCAAATCAAACTGCGACACATCGCACGCATCCATCGTGTAGTGGCCACTGTTGTGCGGGCGCGGCGCCATTTCATTGACGATCAGGCCCCCGTGCTCGCTGCCGTCATCGACGATGAAAAATTCCACACACAGCACACCCACATAGTTGATGTGATGCGCTATTGATTCAGTAGCTGTACGCGCTCGATTTGATTGGGCTAAAGGCATATTTGATGCTAAATCTGATGAATAGGCATGCGTCACGGCCAAAATCCCGTTGACATGCACATTGCGCTGCGGTGCAAAGCTGACCACGCTACCGTCCCAGCCTCGCGCAACAATCACCGAGCATTCGGCTTTGAGCGGCATCAGCTTTTCAAGCACGCAAGGCACGCTTTTCAAATCAGCCCATGCAGCAGCAAGCTCTGCTGCGCCCTTCACCCTTGCCTGGCCTTTGCCGTCATACCCCATGCGGGCGGTTTTTAAAATGCCGGGCAGAAAACTCGCGGGTACAGCTTGCAACTGCTCAAGCGTTTCAATCACCGCATAAGGTGCGACGCTGACACCCGATACGCCTGCGCAGGCCGTGAAATGCGCTTTTTCTTCAATGCGGTTTTGCGCAATCGCCACGCAGGCTGCGCTGGGCGCGACGGGCAGGGTTGTGGCCAGCCTGTTCAGCGTAGCGGCGGGCACGTTTTCAAATTCTGTCGTGACGGCATCGCACAAACTGGCAAGTTGATTCAAGCCGGCCTCGTCGTCGTATTCGGTTTGTACTTGCTGATGACCGACCAAACCTGCCGGGCTGTGCGGGTCGGGGTCGAGCACAACGGTTTCATAACCCAGACGCTGCGCGGCATGAACGAACATGCGACCCAGCTGGCCACCGCCCATGACGCCTAGCGTCGCTGGGCGACCGTGTAACGATTGCGTTCCGGGAAGGATGGGTTTCATGCTGGCGTTGACTTTGGCATTAGCTCTGACGTTAATGCGGGCGGCAAGGTCACCGCCCGCGCCGCAGCGGTTTGCCCGGCTCTAAAAGCCTGTAATTTGTCATGCAGCGCCGCGTCATGCAGCGCCAGCATGCTGACGGCAAACAGTGCCGCGTTGGCTGCGCCCGCATTGCCAATCGCAAATGTAGCCACCGGCACGCCCTTGGGCATTTGCACAATGCTGTGCAGTGAATCAACCCCCGCCAAATGCTTGCTGGCCACGGGTACTCCCAGTATGGGCACCGTTGTTTTGCTGGCCAGCATGCCCGGTAAATGCGCCGCGCCGCCCGCTCCGGCAATGATGGCTTGCAAGCCATTGGCCTGTGCCTGTTCGGCATAGGCAAACAAGTCGTCGGGCATCCGGTGCGCCGACACCACGCGCGCCTCGTGCGCCACGCCAAACTGCTGCAATATGTGTACGGCGTGCTGCATGGTGTCCCAGTCGCTGATTGATCCCATGACGACGCCAATAACTGCGTCATGTTGTGGCTGATTTAAAGATGGGGCAGTGGTCATGGTGGCCTTTGTAGGAGGCCGCATTTTACGGGCGGCGTGCTAACCTTCTACCTGTTGTCATTTTTAGAGTACCGCCCCCATGATGGATGTCACCGTAGCCAATTTTGAAGAGGAAGTCATTAGCGCTTCCATGACCACCCCGGTACTGATCGACTTTTGGGCGCCGTGGTGCGGCCCGTGCAAGTCGCTCGGCCCTGTTCTGGAGAAAGTTGAAGTGGCTTACGAAGGCCGCTTCAAGCTCGTCAAAATTGATTCAGACCAGGAGCAGCAACTGGGCGCAGCCTTTGGTATTCGCAGTATTCCCACCTGCATTTTGTTGATAGGCGGCAAACCGGTGGACGGCTTTCAGGGCGCGCTGCCTGAGGGCAAGGTCAAGGAGTTTTTAGACAAGCACCTGCCGCCCGCCCCAGAGCCGGAAGAAGAACTGGCTTTGGAAGAAGTCACCCCCGAAGCCGCGCTGGACAAGCTGAAAGCCGACGTCGCCAACGACCCAACCAACGAATCCGCCCGCTTTGAGCTGGTCAAGGCGCTGCTGCTGGGTGGCGACACCGATGCAGCCAAAGTCTCTTTTGCCCCAGTGATTGTGCAGACCAAAACGGTTCGGCGGTTTGACTCGCTGCACCGCATGATGGATGCTATTGATTTTGTAGCTGTTTACGCTAATAATACGGGGGCTACAGCCGAATTTGATGCAAAAATAGCGCTGAATAAACGCGATTTTGAAGCCCGGTTTGACAAAGCCCGCTGGCATATGGGCCACCAGCAATGGACGGCAGCCCTTGACGAGTTGCTGGACATTTTGATGCGCGACAAAACCTGGGGCGAGGACAAAGCCCGCAAAACCTACATCGCCATCCTCGACATCATGGAAACACCCAAGCCCAAGGTAGCCGACGGGCAGATCCCGCCTGATGACCCGGTAGTGGCAACGTATCGCCGCCGCTTGAGCAGTGTGATTTTGAGTTAATCAACCCATCAAACAACCTGCAAGAGGTCATCATGGCGCTAATGGTTTTGATCGTCGGTCTGCTGCTGTTTTTGGGCGTGCATTCCACCCGAGTGTTTGCCAGCGACTGGCGCAGCCAGACAGTGGCACGATTGGGTGAAAAGCCGTTTAAAGGCATCTACGCGCTGCTGTCATTTGCGGGTTTAGCGCTGCTGGTCTGGGGCTACGGCCAGGCGCGCCAGCAGGGCGTGACGCTCTGGAACCCGCCAACGGCCATGCGCCACATAGCGGCGCTGCTCACGCTGGTGGCGTTTGTGTTGCTGGCGGCCGCTTACGTGCCGGGCAACCAGATCAAAGCCAGATGGCATCACCCCATGGTGCTGGCCACCAAAGTCTGGGCGCTCGCGCATCTGCTGGCCAATGGCTCGCTGGCCGGCACCGTGCTGTTTGGCAGCTCTTTGCTGTGGTCGGTGCTGCTGTTTGCAGCCTCCCGCAAGCGTGACCGCCGTGAGCAAACCGTTTATGCAGCCGGTACGGCAGGTGCAACCGCAATTAGCGTGGTGGTAGGTGTTGTTGCCTGGGCCGTGTTCGCATTTTGGCTGCACCGGGTGTTGATGGGTGTCTCGCCGTTTGGGGCAATGGGCTGAGTTGTTTAAACGCTAAAAGCAGAAATCACCCCACCAGCTAGAGCCTGGCCGCTATCGGTGACGCAATGCTGTGTGTAGCCAGCACACCTGAAATCTTGTCATCTGACACCACCGACTCACTTAAGCAACGGTGTGCAAATTATTCAGACCAAACTGTGGCGTGAGGCGTTTTTAAGATGTATGATGTTTGAACACTTAGTTACAAATACAAATACAAATACAAATACAAATACAATTTTTTTCAGCTAAGCACTTTTACACACAAAAGGAAGTTACCCGTGAACACCCACCAATCCATCCAAACCACACGCAGCCAAAATTTCGGACGTCGCAGCCTTCGCCAGCGCGGCTACAGCATCATCGAGCTGTCCATTGCTTTGGCTATTCTGGCTGTCATCATCATTGGCGGTTTGTTGGGCGTGCAGACCATTCTGCGCAACAACAGAACCAATGAAGTATTGAAAAACGTGCCCTCATACTTGGCCAATGCGGCAAAAATAACCGCTTCTCAACAGGCGCTCGCATTTACTACGGGCGACCTGGCTAACCTGGGCGTCTGGCCTGCCGCGCGAGTGACTGGTCCCGCGGCTGCCCGAGTGGTGACCCATGAGCACGGTGGCCGCATATTTCTCGAATCCAATACGGCGGTGGCGGGGGTGGGAGGGGTCGTTCCGATCGGTCAGAGCTTTGTGCTTACCCTGGCGGGCATACCAGAACAGTCTTGCGCTGATATTGCCACTGGTGTTGATGCAGTGTCGATAGAAACTGCTGTTCAATTAACCCCGAACCCCGCGGTCGCTGTTGCTGCCTTACCAGCAGCTGGCGTGGTCAAGGCAGCGGGTGCCGCGTTAAATCTGCCTAACTTGGCCACTGCGTGCGGTGCCGCAGGCAACAAAAATATCATTGCGGTAATCGTTCGGTAATCGGCCATGGGCGCTCCTGTCATCTTTGCAAATTGTGCGGCATTTGCCGCATTCTGCGCCATCGTGCCTTTCGGGGCAGCTCACGCGGCAGTTGGTCGTGCAGGCGAGCCTGTGATGGTGCTCGCTCTTGCAGGACACCTGTCAAGCGCTGACCGGGGGCGGCCCTTTTCTTCGGGCTCGGCGGTGGTGTCGGCAGCGGCCCCTGAGCCGTTCATATGGCCCGCGAATCTCCGCTCTGAGCGAACTTTCAGTCCAGCCAGTGCAGGGCTGCTGCTGGCGCTCGCAGACACTGGCCCGGCCAGCTCGTCAGAGCCAGCTGCCGCACGAGTCGCGTCAAACGCCAAGGCACGGCCTGTGTTGCTTGCGTCAGCTGCTGCAAAACCGGTGATGCAAGCCGCACCGCCGACATTGGCAGTGGCAGTGGCTCAACCGGCAAGTATCTCCGGGGGCTGTACAGGCGGGCTTGCAAACAATGGTGTCTTTTCGGCTGGCCAGGTGCTCGAGCGAGTCCGTACCAGCGAGGCCACCAGCAACGCCGCCGCTGTTCAGTCCAATCGGGACACTTGGGTGGTTGACCCGCGCGACGGCACACTGGCTCGCACCCTGGGTCGGTGGACCAGTGACGCGCAATGGCAGCTCAATTGGGACGCCGACCGGGACTTCATCATTGACACGCGGGTGACGATGAGCGGGACACTGCGCGAGGCGATTGAGGTGGTGATGATGTCTTTGGCACACACCGACTATCCGTTGCAAGCCGCCATGAATCCGTCGACCTGCACCTTGAGGGTGAGCCGATTCATGGACCATCAGCCGCGGTAAAAGTGCATTTGTCGCTGCTTGTTTTGCGCTGGGCAGCTATTGGTGTTTTAGACTAAAACAACTCTTGCAGCGCGAGGTATTCACAGCCTTTGAAGGTTCTTATGTCGTCGCCTGTTCTCTTTTGTTACGCCAAGCCACCTTACGCCTCGCAGCTCGGTCTCAAGCGGTCAGCTCAACGCTTGGGTGTATTGGTGGTCGGGGTGGTTTTGAGCGCCTGCGCTTCCAAAGTCGACCATTCTGTGCAGCTTTTGATCGACGACACGGAGTCCAAGGCAAAAAACGCACAGATCCAGCTCAACGCCCAGCAGCGCAAACAGGCTTACGTGGTGGACGAGATCTTGCCGCGTTTTGCCTCACGCACGGTTCCCCTGGAGCTATCCGCCAAGCTGCCGCAATTGGGCAAAGTCACGGTGCGCTACCCTGGGCGGCAAACCCTGCTCACGGCCGCTGACATCATTTCCCGAACCGTCAACATCCCGATTGTGGTGACATCCGACGCGCTGTTGCCGCCTACAGACTTTGAGCCAGGCAAGGGCGCTTCGGCTGGGTCCGCCGCGCCGCGCACCGACAAGAAAGACAGCATGGCCCCTTTGGCGGGCCGTAATCTGCCCGATCAAGAATTCCTGAATACCTACGAGCTCAACTACAGCGGCGATCTGGCTGGCCTGCTTGACCAGATCACCAAGCGTGGGCGTCTGGGCTGGCGCTACGACGGGGGTGTGGTCACCATCAGCCGCATGGTGCGCCGCTCATTTTCCATCAAAGCCATGCCCAGCACGAGTGAGACCAAAGGCAGCCTGACCATGTCCCCTGGCGAGGGCGCGTCGGCCTCCATGTCAGTGTCAACCCAAAGTCAAGCCAACGTTCTTGGTCAGATCAAGGCCACGCTCGACACCATGGTGTCCAAGTCAGGCAGCCTGCAGTTTGATGGTGCCAATGGCACCGTCAACGTGCTGGACGCTGTGGACAACGTTGCCCAAATCGAGCTGTACATTGACCGCATCAACAACAGCCTGTTGCGCCAGGTAACGCTCACGGTTCAGGTGTTACAGGTAGACCTGAACGAGCTGCATGAGCGCGGCATAGACTGGAACGCGGTTTCTCGCGCACTGTCCACGGGCGGCCGCAATGCGATTGGCCTGGCCATCAGGGGGCCAGAGCTTGCTTTGCCTTCAGCCAGCAATTCCGGCTTCAGTTTTAATTTGACTCCGAATGCCGTCGGCGAGTCATCGGCATCCGCGTTTATTCGTGCGCTGGAAACATTTGGCCGTGTGAGCGCCTCCTACGCCTCCACAGTCACCACCATGAACCGCCAGTCGGTACCGCTGGGTGTGTTGAACCAGCTGTCTTACGTCAAACAAGTCAGCCCGGCTACCGCCGGTGGCGTCGGTACTGTTGTGGCCGGCCCCACCATCACACCCGGTCAGGTGTCCACCGGATTCACCATGACCCTGACACCGGTGGTGCTGGACTCCAACCGGGTAATGCTCGAGGCGCTGTTGAGCATCAGCAAACTGCGTGAACTCAAGACATTTACCAGCGGTACGGGTGCGTCCCAAGCCTCTGTACAAACACCTGACATTGATATTTTCAACACCTTGCAGCGCGCCAGCATGATGCCCGGCCAAACCATGGTAATTGCTGGCTACGATTCTGAGAGTGGGGCCGCCAACGGACAAGACATGATCCGCGACGCGGTGCCAGGCTTTCGCGTGGCCAAACGCCAGCGCACGTCCACGGTGATCTTGATCACACCCCGACTGGACGCCATGTAATGGCTCTTACCAAGTTTCAGTTTCGACTGAAGATGCCGACCTCAAGCCATTCCAGAGATGGCACGGTGTCACCGAACGGTAGCCTGCCTGTCGACTATTGCGGAAAGTTCGGGGCTCAAACGTTGGTGTTTGGTCTTGAATGGGTGCCGATTGAAGACCAGTTAGAAACGTTTCTCGAAGACAGGCGTCGCTCTGGCGCACGTTCTTACGCGCTAACGTCCTCACAGGACTTGGTGGGTTTATCGCAGCAACCCTATCCAGCGCGGTCCAGCAGCGCCGCTCTGTATTTTGCAGATGTACTCTCCAAAGGGGCGAGCGAGTTATACATTGTCGAGTTGAACAACACCCAGGGGCTTGCCCGGCGGTGCGGCGTTGTCGCATTGATCGACCGAATGCCGGTGCCCGGTTTTGACCGGGTCGTTTCGGCTGCCCAGGTGGACGGTTTGATCGAAGAATTTCGAATGCTGCAGGCTGGCCAAAACGTGCTTTTGTTCAGCAACATGCCAGAGTTAACCGAGGCGGAACCACTTCGTCCTGCATTGTTCAACACAGCCGTGAGCGAGGCGCAGGTTCACCGCTTGCGCAACAAGAAGGTTCTCTGGCTCAGCATAGTCGCGCTTTTGATATTTGTCGGCTTGGCGTATTGGGCTTACAGCGCGCATCAGGAGCGGCAACGCCAGCTAACCCTGCAGCTGCAACAACAAGCCAGCGATCCCAATTTGCTCTATGAGCAGGCCATCAGATCGGCTTTGAACAACACCGGTGAGCCAGGCAGCAAGATTTTGCAACGCTGGCAAAAAACCGTTTATCCCATCCCAATCCTGGTCAAGGGGTGGCGTATGGAGTCATTTACTTGCGACCAGCAGGCATGCCGTGTGAACTGGGCCCGAGAACATGGCTCTATTGCTGATTTCACTGCCAACCTGCCAGCCGGTGCAAAATTACAGCCGCTCAGAGAGTCGGCTAAGGAGCAGGTGGGCAAACCTAATTGGGTACTGTCCCCTCTGTTGACCACCCTGCACCCCTTGCAGGGTTCATCGAGCGGAGTTGTGCTCGACCGGGCGCAACTACCACTTGCAGACCAGGCAGTGAAAGAAATGGGCAACTTCTTGCAAGACCTTTCACTGCTGATTGACAAAGAAAAATCCGGCGCCACGTTGTATGACCTGGCGACTCCCGGCACTTTTGGCATGCCCGGCGCAGTCACCCAGTTACTTGAAAAACCAGTCGAGTCGGGGAAGTTATCGTTTCCTGTGCATGGTGCCAATTTGCACATGATCACGCTACCCAACTATGTTGTTATTCGCGAACTCTCGCTCGTCAAGCAAGATTCAATCAATTCAATCGCCAGTTCGATATTAATAATCAAAGGTGAGTATTATGCAAAAGGCAAACCCTTTTAAACTGGGTGCAGTGGGTATCGGTATCGTGTTCTGCACCGCATCAGTGCTGGCGCAATCGGTCGGGGCGATCGCCAATACCGGCGGTGCTGTTCAGATCACTGAACCCATGCGGGCCCAAGGCGTCAACAAGGCTCCCCCAGATCAAGTGAGCGCTGCATCTTCGACTGCCCAGACGCCGTCTGCAGTAACTCTGGACACCACCTTCGGCGAGGCGGTTGTTGAAGCCAAGCGTGAGCGTGAGCGCGCGCTCAAGGCTGAACTCGAAGTGAAAAAGCGGGCTGAAATGTTGCGCCTGATGCCAAGTGTAGGAACGGCGCAAAATCCGTTTTCTGTACCGCAGGCGGGGGCAGTACCAGACGGCGCTGCACTGACTAACGCAGAGCCACTGCTGGTCGGCCTCAGTGGGATAACGGGCCGATACACCGCTGAACTGTGGCACGAAAGCAAGATTTATCGCGTCAGAAGCGACCAGTTGCCGTTTCGCCATCGGCTTTGGACGCTGGTTCAAATCAACGAGCATGGTGTTGTTCTTAACACAAGGCAAAAATGGACCGGGGTAGAGCGTGATGGTCATTACCGGCTGTCGGCACCATTGCCCGGTACGCCCGAACTTGCTTTGAGTACCGCGGCCTCAGGACTCGGCATGGCATCTGCCTATCAAGCCAATTCTCTGGCCCAGCGCTTGCCATCATTTCCACCAGCCAGCGTCAAATGAAGTTGCCTGAGGTTACAAACGGCAGCTTGGGTTACATCCAGAACATCCGCCAGTTGCCGACGAATGATGGTTCACTGACTTATGGTGAGTCGTCACGCGTTCCCTTGTCAGCCGTTGATGCGGCCCGGCTGTGCGCGCTTCGTAGCGGGACGCAGAGCTTTTTCGTGCTGTGTACACCTGAGGTACTGCAGACACCCCCCTGGTTTCACCTGATTGAGCGAAGCAAAAAACTGGGCCTGAGCTACAAAGGCAGCTACACGACCGACACCGGTGTCCTGGACATGATTCGGATGTCATCGGAATCGGTGAGCACTTCACAGGCAAAATCTGCTCACGACGACGTCCGTGTGATGGAGCGTTTGCTTGAAGATTCAGACGGGCTGGAGTGGTTTCGCACCATCGTCAAAGTAGGACTCGACTTGAACGCAAGCGACATACACATTGAAATACGGGAAAAATTTACCGACATCAGGGTGCGTCTCGATGGTGTGATGCGTGACGTGATGACCGTCCCATCGAGTGTGGCGTTACAAGGCGTGGCCTCGGCATACACCATGCAGGCAGAGGAAAGGTCACGTTCGGAAGTCGCATTTAACGAAATGCTGGCCCAAGCGGCCATGATTCCACTGACCCTCGGCGATCAAAAAGTCAATCTGCGGTATCAGACTCATGCCGTGGTCGGTGGGTTAGATGCGACGCTGCGCATTTTGAAGGTGAAAAGCAGCGACAAGATACTAACGCTTGATCAACTGGGCTACCTTCCGCAGCAGGTTGACGAATTTCACAAAGCAACCGCTTCGTCATCGGGCGGGGTGTTTGTGGCAGGTGTCACTGGTTCAGGAAAAACCACCACCCTGAACACGCTACTGTCGGGTTTGATTCAAGGCGGATTGCGCAAAATTATCTCTATTGAAGACCCGGTTGAATACATCGTCAAGGGCGTATCACACTATTCAATTCAACGCAGCGCGGCGGGTAGCGCCAATAATCCTTTCCTGGCTGCAATGATGGCGTTTTTACGCATGGATCCAGACGTCGGTATGTTTGGAGAAATTCGTGACAAAGTCTCGGCCAATATGGCGGAGGCTGCGATTCAAACCGGCCACAAAATTCTCACCACGGTTCATGCAACGTCAGCTTTGGGCATCATCGGCCGGCTATGTTCGTCAGCTATCGGTTTGTCGCGTGACTCACTTTGCGCACCGGGCTTCATATCGGCACTGGTGTACCAGGTGCTCATGCCGCTGAACTGCCCGCATTGCAAACTGCCTGCAAGGTCAGCCATGGACCCGAAAGATCTACAACCGTACCACGACCTGTTTGGCCTAGATATTGACCAGATTTACGTGGCAAGTAATGACGGGTGCAGCCATTGCCGAATTCCAGGTATTGACTACAGCAAATCTACCCGGGTCGGTGTGAAGGGTGTAAAAGTAGCGGCCGAGGTGCTGCTCCCTGATGAGCACGTGCTTCAGTTGTTACTCAAAGGCGATGATTTCGGTGCCAAACGTTACTGCTCGCAGCAACGCGTGTCTCGCTTCGACGAGCCCGACATGACGGGCAAAGAAGTGTGGGCTCACGTCCTTTACGACATTTCTCGGGGTGCTGTTGATCCTTTCTATTTCGAATACACATTTGGCGCACCCATCTTGTACCGGAACATGGTATGAGCTTTTTCTACTGCCTGACGTCCTTTCTTTGAGATACAAATATGGCTGGCCTCTTGCGATCTTTTCAATTGTGGAGTGCACGCCGGCGTCTACGTGCCATGCGCGCGGACTTTTATTATGATTTGTCCATCAGCCTTGAAGATCAGGTGCCGATTTTCAAAGCCATTAAAAAGTACGAGTCCAGGGCGCGCAGGCGCGACCCAGCCATGGCTCCGCTGTATTTTGAGATGTTGCTCAACGTGCGCGAAGGCTCTCTGGCGGGAGCCATGCAAGGCATCGGCTCACCCGTTGAGCGCATAGTTCTGGACTCCATTCAAACCGGAAGCGACAAGGTGATGGCTGACGGCCTCAAGCATTTGTCCGGCGTGGTGGAAGAAGCCGACGCCATGCTCGCATCCGTGCGCAAGGCGATCACCTATCCATTGATTCTCGTGACGCTCTTTGCCCTCATGATCACGGCTTTTTCTTTGTTTGCCGTGCCTGTGCTGGAGCAACTGATGCACCCTGACAAGTGGCCACCGCTTGGGCGTGCTTTGTATTTCGTGTCCACCGTGATCCGCAACTTCGGCGTTTTTATACTCATGGCCGCCGTCGGGCTGGTGATACTGTTCATGTGGGCACTTCCGAACTGGACCAGCCCTACGCGGCGCTGGCTGGACAAATACTTGCCTTTTTCGATGTACCGGGACTACAACGGTGCTTTGCTGGTGGTGGCCTTAGCTGCCATGATGCGCGCCAATATTTCCATTCGCGCTGCATTGGAGCGGTCGGTCAGGTTTTCGTCGCCATGGATGCGTTGGCACCTGCGCGAAATTTTGCGCCGACTGGCCACGGTGGACTCCGCCTCATTCGGTGCCGCTTTTCAAACGGGTTTGTTGTCCACCATGATTGAGGATCGTATTGAAGATGCCGCTGAGCGCTCTAACCCTGTAGAATCATTTGTAAAAATAGGAAACAGCGCCATCGAGCGAACGTCTCAGTCTATGGAAAAGTCGGCCGGGCGCGTCAATGCCATTTTGCTTGCAATGTGCGGGATAGCGCTACTGTTCATCATGGCTGGTTTTTTTTCCACCGCTTTCGAGTTACAAAACGGCATCAAGTCGCAAACCCTTGGGAAGTAATATGTCGTCAAAAGTAATGCTGGCACGTTGGGCTTCGCCCTCCATCAAAAAAGCCCGGGGGCGCGGCTTTGCGCTGGCCGAGTTGGCGATTGCTACCGCCATCTTCAGCGTGATGATTGTGTCTGGCATGGCTTACTACAAACGGCAGTTGCAAATAGAAACCGCCCACGCTCTGGCCGAACAGTACAAGATCGTGAACAATGCGGTAGGCGCCTACATGGTGAACCACTGGCTAGAATTAGTTGCTTTGCCGCAAGATTGCGGCAAGTCTACCTGGTTTGTCGGTGCAAGCCCGACAAACCCAGGCACCCCATGTACGAAAACTTTAGGCACCACAGTGGTGGTAAATGCGCTACAGCCAACCATAGAAAACTTGGTGAAGCTGGGCTACCTGCCGCAAGGCCATGCTGGCCCCGTACTACAACCCGACCCTGATGTTGACGTTCGCACCCCAACTGGCAGTGCCGCGCACACTTTTGGTGTCAGTATTGAGGCGGTTTGTACCGGCGCAGATTGCTCAGATCCGGCCAGTAGGCGCGATTTGAAATCAGTGGTGTTCAACGCCCGCCCCTACGCCAACGTGAACAACCAGCTGTTCACCATTTTGGCAGAGGCTTTAAGCGCCCTACCCAACGACGCAGGTATGTCGATTCCTATCGGAACAAACAGCGTGCCGCTTGACCTGGTGGGCCGTGCCAAGCCGAGCACGCCGAATCAAATTCCTGATAACAGCTTCATCAATATACCCAACCCTGTACGGGTGGATGGCGCGAAGGGGCAGTCTGGCATATTAGGCGTGCGCAACGGTTATGGCAGTTCTGGCTTTCAGCAATTTACTCGCCGCGACGGTGGCGCGCCGCCGGTGGCATCTTGGGACTTTAACGCACAAAACCTGACCAAAGTTCAAGACTTTGATGCCAGTCGAATTAGCGCCACCAGCGCTATGAAACTCAAAAACCAGGATGTAGGTGATGTTTGTGATTCTAATATTCACTCAATAGCGTCTTCACTGGTGTCAAAAGCATTACTTATTTGTGACGCCGGCAAGTGGGCACTGCCTGTGTCTAAACTCAGAGGAATAGATCCAGATCCAGCTAACGCGGCCACTTTTCAAGTTATTGCTACAGCAGGCACGAATACAGTGGTTCCCTCGATTTATAAAGCCAGCGACTATGGGATGCCGGGCATACTTGGAGTTACGCAAGGAAATAGCTTGAAGTTAATCGACTTTAAAGATGCATACTGTGCCAAGGTAGATACTAATCAAAATAACAATGGAACACCTGTTAATCAAAGAGATGATTACTTTACTTGCCAAGATTACGACTTTAATATACTTCGTGACAGCTTTTATAAGGCCGATGCATTAACATTTAATATCCAAGTTAATGCGGCTGGGCTTTGGGAAGTTGCTTATAACAATCTGAACGGAAACCGGGATCATTTAATCAACGTTCGTTTATATCGTCGTATTAATTAACTGCTCAGGTCACCAGGTATAGTGAGCGACACTATGAGGCAAAGCAAACCTCATCAAACCCAAGTCGGTCAAGTCATGCCCAAAATGGAAGTGCTGAACTCGATGGTGCCAGAGCAGACAGCGGCCTTACAGCAAATGTTGGTGCAGTTACAAGCGCCTGACCATGACCAGCCGCAACTCCGGCAAAACCTATCAAGCTTATGCCAGGGCCTTATGCCAGGCCCGCCAAAGCAAATTGCCCTTTACCTACATGAGCAAAACACGGCAAGTCTTTGCCATGCTGGACTCATAGAACAGCGCTCACGCTCAGCTGGATGGGTTACCACCCCAAGCGTCGGGGTAAAGCGTTTGAATTTTTGGCCTTACTACAACCATTCAAAGGTATTTTGGTACATAACCACAAGCAAGGAGCCAATATCTTTGAGTTACTCGTTGTAGCCTTCAAGGGTACAACCCTCAGCCATGCTTGGGTTGAAGTGCATGTGTGCGCTAAAAATTGACCTGAGTAATTATGAAAATTGAAATATCATTGGCCGCTGCTCTTGTCTACTATAGATAAATCAATATTGTTATGTACGTGTCATGTTTCAAGCTTTTCAAGCGCCTCTTATAAACCCGACCACAAATTGAAAATAGCTCTAGTCATGCATTCAATAACAGGCTTCAGGCACACATCCATAGTTGGCTTCAAACCGGTTGGCCGCTGGCCACTAGGTGGGGCGTTCGTCTGGCTATCGTTGTTGTTGCTGATAACGTTCGGCTCAGTTCAGGCTGTACAGGCCATGTGTTTTGACGATGCAGCCCAAGCCCATAAGGTGCCCAAAGCCTTGCTTTTGGCCATTGCCAAACAGGAATCAAACTTTAACCCCGCTGCCCTGGGGCGCAACCCCAATGGCTCGCATGACATTGGCCTGATGCAGATCAACTCTGCTTGGCTGCCGACCCTGCGTCGTTATGGCTTGACCGCGCAGCATTTATTGGACCCCTGCGTCAACCTTCATGTTGGTGCCTGGGTTTTGGCGGGCAATATTCGCCAGTTGGGTTACACCGTCAATGCATTGGGTGCTTATAACGCAGTAACACCCAGCAAGCGGCTGGCTTACGCGCAAAAGGTGCTGCGCCATGCGAACAGGTTTGAGGACAGCACAAACTGACTTGAGCTGCACTTGAAAATGCGCCGCCCAGTGTCAGAAGGGCAGCGATTGAGCGGCTGGGTGGTAGGGTAGCGCTGGCAGGATAACGCTACTTTTATGATAGCTATTTACGCACGTATTTATTGGGCTAGAGGCCGATTTGACACTCTAAAACAGCCAAAAGTGTACTGAAACAAGCGATTTTTGACTCGATTGACCACTGGATAGAGGTTGCTGCAATATCGCTTCACCATGCCGCGCTTCGGGGGTTTCTGGCGCTGGCGTGCCAACGTCGAAACTAACCAGCCGTTCGCTTGCGGGCGGGCGGTGTTGAGTGACCTGTTACTAATCCGGTTTTTTCAACAAAGCGGCCGCTGACGTATTTGTGCAGCACGCTTGCAATCAAGGTTTGGTAAGGCATTCCCTCTTCAAGCGCTTTGACCTGAATGTCGTTGAGATCAATCGACGACAGGCGTATGTTCACTCTGCGGTCCTTCACGGCGGTCGCCCTTGCTGCCGCTCTGAACTTCTCCAGTTCAACCTTCGTGGCGACAGACTTGAGGCTGCCCGTCTCGAAGGCAGACAATACTTCCCGTTCATAAGCGTCAACGTTTGACATTCGGTTCACCTTTTGCAAATAGTCCCGGGTTGCCTTACGGCTCGGAATCACGGTTTTGAGGAAATAACAATCCGCCTCCTCGATAAAAGGAGCCAAGTAAACATAGCCATCAAACGAGACGACAAGCACCTGCTGACTCGGATACTTTGCCCGGTTGGGGTGCTCAACGATGTCGAGCAGACCATCAGACTCAACCGCTACAACGATGCGCTCGAAAGACACCCCACGCGATAGCTTCAGCAATTCGTTTTTTTCGGCATTCCAGCGGAAAGGTTTCATGACCCAATTCTACGCAGCTGTGTGCCTTTTGTCACCAGCTGCTGGCGGCTAATTTACGAGGTTCAAACTACGCATGCAACGACAGACGGATGCCGGGCCCAGGCCGAAAAAAATGCACCGCGCAACGCCAACCTGGCCCTGTTGGTTGGAGTTGCTTAAAAATGCGCCAAAGGTGAAGCTTGCACCAAGACGTGTCATTTATTCAATTTGTTTTGATTCTGACAGTGCAGGAGGCGTCCCGTCACCCCAGCGTCTCGCGAATATCTTTGGTCAACAAGTACAAATGCGCCGCATCAACTGGCGACGGCTCAAAAATCGTAGCTCTGGTAAAACCCGATGGCTGGCAGCAGGAGCCGCGTCTGGTCGCTGAGCACGCGTGAAGCCGCATCACGCGAAGCAGTCAGCACAAAGGCGCTAAGCGTTTGGTCTTGCAATTGGGCTGCCTTTTCAAGGCTGGCTTTGAGCTCAAGCGTTGCCCTGATTTCAATGCGTTCGGCTCGGGTGGATGCGTTCATGCCCGCATGATTCGTACAAAGTCTATACGCATCAAGATGGATTGACCTGATCCAAGAAAGCGATAGAGCGGCAAGCGACATCGATACTCATTTGCAACTGATTCGATAGCTGCTTACGCTTGTATTAATT
>JAYURC010000033.1:0-4314 GCA_043756405.1 Polaromonas sp. | reverse complement strand
ACGCGGTCATAAAAACCGGCGGCAAACAATACAAAGTTGCTGCTGGTGAAAAAATTAAAGTAGAACAGATTGCTGCGGACGTAGGCCAAGAGATCGTTATTGACCAAGTGTTAGCTGTCGGAAACGGCGCTGATATGAAAGTTGGTACGCCCTTGGTGCTAGGTGCCAGTGTTACTGTGACAGTCATCTCTCATGGCAGAGGCGACAAAATTCGTATTTTCAAAATGCGCAGGCGCAAGCACTACCAAAAGCGTCAGGGCCATCGGCAGAACTATACAGAGCTGCAAATCGGCGCTATTGCTGGTTAATTCCAGAATCATCAGGAGTAACTGAAAAATGGCACAGAAAAAAGGCGGCGGCTCTACGCGAAATGGGCGTGACTCACAGCCCAAAATGCTCGGCGTCAAAAAATTTGGCGGCGAAGTCATCAACGCAGGCAGCATCATTGTTCGCCAGCGCGGCACCCGGTTTCACCCAGGTACCAACGTCGGCATTGGCAAAGACCACACCTTGTTTGCACTGGTGACCGGTCAAGTGTCTTTTGCCGTCAAAGGTGCGCTGTCCAAACAGACCGTTAACGTGACAGCTGTTGCCACACCGGCATAAGTAAATCACTTCGACACGTCCACGCAACCAGAGCGTGACACCCCCGAAGCCCCGAGAAGTCGGGGCTTTTTTGTTTGTAGACTACTCAATTTTGCGCAGCTAACCCGAGCCACACCATGAAATTCGTTGACGAAGCCTTTATTGACATTGCCGCAGGCGATGGCGGGGCGGGCTGCGTCTCGTTCAGCCATGAAAAATACAAAGAGTTCGGCGGCCCCAACGGCGGCGATGGCGGGCGGGGTGGTCACGTTTATGCCGTGGCCGACATCAATCTGAACACGCTGGTTGATTTTCGCTTCTCGCGCCGTCATGACGCTAAAAATGGGGGCCACGGCATGGGTTCGGACATGTTTGGTGCCAAGGGCGATGACGTTATTTTGAAAATGCCAGTTGGCAGCATCTTGAGCGATTCAGAGACGGGTGAAGTACTGTTTGAGCTGATGGAACCCGGCGAGCAAATTTTGATTGCCAAAGGCGGCGATGGCGGCTTTGGCAACTTGCGCTTTAAAAGCTCAACCAACCGCGCACCGCGCAGCAAAACGCCGGGTTGGCCCGGAGAGCGCAAAAGTTTGAAGCTAGAACTCAAAGTTCTGGCCGACGTTGGCTTGCTGGGCATGCCCAATGCAGGCAAATCCACCTTCATCACCGCAGTGTCTAATGCCAGGCCGCGTATTGCCGACTATCCTTTCACCACCCTGCACCCCAACCTGGGCGTGGTGCGTGTTGCCCCTGAGCAAAGCTTTGTGGTGGCTGACTTGCCAGGTTTGATTGAAGGCGCATCTGAAGGCGCAGGCCTGGGGCATTTGTTCTTGCGCCACCTGGAGCGCACCCGCTTGCTGCTGCACATTGTTGACCTGGCACCGTTTGATGAAAGCGTCGACCCGGTTGCGCAGGCTAAGGCCATTGTGGGCGAGCTAAAAAAATACGACGATGCGCTGTTTAAAAAACCGCGCTGGCTGGTGTTAAACAAACTCGACATGATTGACAACGACAAACGCGCCGAAATTGTTAAAGATTTCGTCAAACGCTTCAAGTTCAAAGGCCCGGTGTTTGAGATTTCGGCCTTGACACGCGAAGGCTGCGAGCAACTGATCAAGACAATTTACCAGCACGTCAAGAAGGTGCAAAAAAGCGAACAGCCGATCGAAGAAGTCGATCCACGCTTTGTGGTGCTTCCGCCTGAGTAAATTGACAAGGTAGCCGCTTGCTATCGATTCAGGAGCTGCTTGCGCACGTATATATTGCGCTAGACCCATTAAACATACTAAAAAAATGTACGAAAAGCCCACTGCCAGCGTTTTTTTGAATGCCAAACGCATTGTGGTCAAGGTAGGCTCAAGCCTGGTCACCAACGAAGGCCGTGGGCTGGACGCCCAGGCGATTGGTCAGTGGTGTGAGCAACTGGCGGCGTTGGCCAAAGGCGGGCGCGAAGTCATCATGGTCAGCAGCGGGGCCATTGCTGAAGGGATGAAGCGCTTAGGCTGGGCAACACGGCCCAAAGCCATACATGAACTGCAAGCAGCCGCTGCCGTGGGCCAGATGGGGCTGGTGCAAATGTATGAAACCCAGCTGCGTGAATACGGTGTCAAAAGTGCCCAAGTGCTGCTGACACATGCCGACCTGGCTGACCGCGAGCGCTATCTGAACGCGCGCTCAACACTGCTGACACTGCTGAGTCTGGGCGTGGTACCGGTCATTAATGAAAACGATACCGTCGTCAATGATGAGATCAAGTTTGGCGATAACGATACGCTGGGCGCGCTGGTGGCCAACTTGGTCGAAGCTGACGCACTGATCATCTTGACGGATCAAAAAGGCCTGTTCACTGCGGACCCGCGTAAAGACCCAGGCGCGCAGTTTGTCAGCATGGGCAAGGCCGGCGATGCGGCATTAGAAGCTATGGCCGGCGGCGTGGGCTCCAGCATCGGCAGCGGCGGCATGATTACCAAAATTCTCGCGGCCAAACGGGCTGCGGGCTCCGGCGCCAGCACCGTGATTGCCTGGGGGCGTGAGCCGTCAGTGCTGCTGCGATTGACCCAGGGCGAAGCCATTGGCACGCTGCTGGTGGCGCAAACGGCTAAAAATCAGGCCCGCAAACAATGGATGGCCGACCATTTGCAAATGCGCGGTTCAGTCACTGTTGATGCGGGCGCAGCCGCCAAAGTGGCTAGTGAAGGCAAGAGCCTGTTACCGATAGGCATGACAGTCGTGCAGGGTGATTTTTCACGCGGTGATGTGATTGCCATCAAAAGCCCAGACGGTGCAGAAATTGCCCGGGGCCTGGCCAATTATTCAAGCACTGAGGCCCGTTTGATTTGCCGCAAGGCGTCAGCCGAGTTTGAAAAACTGCTAGGCTACACCGGCGAGTCCGAGATGGTTCACCGAACCAATTTGGTGCTGACGCGCTAAATTGACGTCAAAACTATTCAGTAGACCGTTCGCCCTGAGCTTGTCGAAGGGTCGCTTGCACAAGCAGAGGCTTCGACAGGCTCAACCCGTACGGATAAACGCTAGTCAACGCTTGGGTTTTTCAGCTTTCTGACCAGCTCGCGCACACTACTGACAGGTGCGGCTTGCTGGCAGGCACCGGCTTGTGCAAAGCGCAAAGAGTGCCTCGGCAGCGCAGGATCATAGACTGACTTCCATTCAGAATTAGCCACGGGCACCCAGACACCGCCCGGCGTAGCGCGCGCGTAGGTTCTGACTTCACCGGTAGCGCAACGCAGCCCTTCGTACATCACGTTTTTAGCTCCGGCCTGGGTTGTGGCAACTACCACGTAGCGCACGACGCTGTCGCTGTTAGAAATGCTAAACGAGGCCGGATCAACACCATACACCAGCGGCGACGAAGGTGTGACTTCAAAGCTCAAAAGCTTGTTCATGTCATAGGCGGGCGGTGGCGGCACATCGGACTCTTTCCAGTCGGCCCGCTCTATTAACCCCTGGGCGTTGGCCAGGTTGCCTGCCAGCAACCCCAGAAGCAGCCAACTACAAACTCTGGCGCGCACAAAATTTATCATCAAAACTCCAGGTTTTTATGGCGATGCAGGCGCACTGGTCGCAGGATCAGGCTCAAAGGTAGCGCCTGGCGGCAGTTCTAGCGCAATACCTGAACGACTGTGGAAATGCCCTACCCCGGCTGAATAGTCGTGCACCGCATGTTGCCGAAGATCGGGGCGGTGATCCGCTCTTTCTGGCCTGTCATTGTTACTGCCCCTGAATTCAAGGTGCGGCACAAAGCGCGCCAGCTCCAGCAAGGCCATTTCATACACGCCGCGTTTAAACTCAACCACCACATCCAGCGGCACCCAATAGTCGTTCCAGCGCCAGGCATCAAACTCCGGGTGATGGGTGGCGCGCAGGTTCAAGTCCCAGTCGTGGCCAACCAGTTGCAGCAGAAACCAGATTTGTTTCTGGCCTTTATAGTGGCCGCGCGCGTCGCGGCGAATGAATCTGTCTGGCACCTCATAGCGCAACCAGTCACGGGTTCGGGCCAGCACGTGCACATGCCGTGGATGCAATCCCACTTCTTCATGCAATTCCCGGAACATCGCTTGCTCAGGGTTTTCGCCCCGGTCAATGCCGCCCTGTGGAAACTGCCACGAGTGGGTGCGGATACGCTTGCCCCAAAATACCTGACTTTTATGGTTGAGCAAGATGATGCCGACGTTGGGCCTGAAGCCGTCCCGGTCGAGCATAATCAAACCT
>JAYURC010000032.1:0-28706 GCA_043756405.1 Polaromonas sp. | reverse complement strand
TTAGTTGCACCGGGACCGCGCGTGACCATACAAACACCTGGCCGTCCGGTCAGCTTGCCGTGCGCTTCTGCCATGTAGGCCGCGCCACCTTCTTGCCTGCAAGTGATAAAGCGAATAGCGTCCGGCCTTACATGCAGGCCGTCAAGCACCGCTAAATAGCTTTCGCCCGGCACGCCAAAAGCGTGGGTCACGCCCTGCGCAATCAAGCAATCAACCAAAAGGTGTCCGGCGAGTTGTGTTGTCATGTGTTCGAAATTCAAGTGTCTTTATTCTGGCGTAGCGCTATCGCCGTCGGCACCACCAGCCTCCAGCGCCTGGCGGGCCAGCTCTTCATCGCTGAGTGGCGGCGCCTGCTCAAGTGCGGCCAGTTCGTCTAGAAATTCTTGTGTCGGCTCTTCGTGCTCCAGTAAAACTTCCTCAAGTTTTTGCTGGCTCGTTTCAATGTGAACGTGCGGTGAATGCAACACGGTAGGCGGCACAGGGAACTTTTCACCGAGCTCAAACTTCAGTGCTTCCGACTTTTCGTCAACCCAATGCGCGAAGTCGCCGTCTTTGGGGGTGTTTGACTCGTTCATACCGCTCTCCTTAAGTTCTGCAGCTTTTGCGCAAAGTGGCAAAGCATGCTTCACAACTTGATTATGCGGTTGTCAATACGCGGCAATCAAGAACAACGTCGAAACATGGATGAATTTTTAGGTTGACGCTAGCGCCCCTCGGCGAACGCCGCGCACATTAAAAGCACTGGCCACCAGTACCATTTGCAGCACCACCAAGCCCAGCAGCACACTGCGGTACTGGCCGTTATCCATCAGCAAACCAAATAAAAGCGGTGCTATCGCCTGCCCAATGTCTAACCCGGCATAGACCACGCCATACACACGGCCGGATGCGTTGTCAGGCGTGGCGCGTTTGACCAGCAAATCACGCGATGGCCCGGCCATGCCAGACGCAAAACCCATGAGCCCAAACAGTACGGGTACTGTCCAGGCAGCCAGGTTGCCCAATGCAAGAGTCAACGCCAGCGCTGCTGCGATGCCAAAGCAGGCCCACAATGCGTTCACAGCGCTGGGCGTTAGCGGCCAGAAAGCCGCCTAGCACCATGCCGCCTGCGCTGCCGAGCATATAAATCGTACGCAAAAAATTAATTCAGCAGTAGCGATAGCTTGCTATCAAATTAGGATCTTGTGGCGCATTTATCTATTGGCCTAGAAGTGGTTTTTGCACTTGAAAAGCACGACTTTATTCAACTCGGCTCATTGATGCAGGCTTGAACCCCAAATCTGACGCCTTGCCTTTACGCGCTCTGGCAGCTCGTGCGTTGTTCAAGCTGCGAATTTCCAGCGTTTCTTCCCGCGCTTTGCCGCCGCGGCCAATGCCCTCAATTCGTACACTGCGGGTGTAGGCTGCAGCGCCTGCCAGGGTGTCTTTGGCGTCCAGGTCAATCAGCATCAGGCCGCGTCCGCCGCCTGCCATCTGTTTAAGCTCTGAAATTTCAAACGTCAAAATTCGGCCAGCAGTAGAGGCGCAAGCTACGTGGGTCGCTGCGTTGAGCGGCACGCTGCCTGATGTGCCAGTGGCATGCGATGGCCTGCAGATGGATTCGCCTTCTGCGCAACTTGTAAACGCTTTGCCCGCTTTTTGCCGGGAGGTCATGGCCTCGACAGTGGCTAAAAAACCGTAGCCCCCGCTGCTGGAGAGCAACAACGTGGCAGCCGCCGGGCCAGCAAAGTAATGTAGGGGCTGGGTACCGGACTCCAGCTCAATCAGTGTGGTGATGGGCTGGCCATCACCACGTGCGCCTGGCAATACGGCCACCGCGACGGAGTAAATACGCCCAGTGCCTTTGCTGGCACTGCCAAAGACCAGCAGCGTATCCACCGTGCGGCATTCAAACGTACCGTACAGTCCATCACCTTCTTTAAATGCAAAGTTGGCTGCGTCATGACCGTGGCCGGTACGAGCGCGAATCCACCCCTTACTGCTGACAATGACTGTCACGGGTTCGTCCAGCACTTTTACTTCGAGCACCGCTTTTTTCTCGGCCTGGATCAACGTTCGGCGCGGGTCAGCAAACTGCTTGGCGTCCAGCTCAATTTCTTTGATCATCAGGCGTTTGAGTGAAGCTGGATTTCCCAAAATCTCTTCAAGCCTGCCCTGCTCTTCTCGTAAGGTTTTTAGTTCTTGCTCAATTTTGATGGCTTCCAGCCGGGCAAGCTGGCGCAGTCGGATTTCCAGAATATCTTCAGCCTGACGGTCGCTTAAATTGAATCGTTCAATCAGCGCAGCCTTGGGCTCGTCTGCCTGGCGGATGATGGCAATCACCTCGTCAATATTCAGCAGCACCAATGCGCGGCCTTCAAGAATGTGAATGCGATCCAGCACTTTGGTCAGGCGATGCTGCGAGCGGCGGGCAATGGTGGTTTGCCTGAATTCGATCCATTCTGTCAAGATTTGCCGCAATGACTTTTGCGCAGGCCTGCCGTCCAGTCCGATCATGGTCAGGTTGATGGGCGAGGAAGTTTCAAGCGTGGTGTGCGCCAAAAGCGTGGTGATCAATTCACTCTGCTCGATACGGCTGGTTTTAGGCTCAAACACCAAACGCACGGCGGCCTCCTTGCCCGACTCATCACGCACGACGTCCAGCACAGCTAGCAGCGTTTGCTTGAGTTGCAACTGGTCAGTGCTTAATGCTTTTTTACCCGCCTTGATTTTCGGATTTGTCAACTCTTCAATTTCTTCCAGCACTTTTTGTGTGCTGACACCAATCGGCAGCTCTGTGACGACCAGTTGCCACTGACCGCGCGCAAGTTCTTCAATCTTCCAGCGGGCTCTTACCTTCAAAGATCCACGGCCAGTGCTGTAGGCAGCAGCAATCTCCGCTGCTGTTGAAATGATCTGGCCACCACCCGGATAGTCTGGCCCGACAAGGATGCCGTACAGCTCGTCGTCATTCAGCCTGGGGGTTTTAATAAGGGCGATGCACGCATCAGCCACCTCCCGCAGATTGTGGCTGGGTATTTCGGTCGCCAAACCAACCGCAATGCCGCTGGCACCGTTAAGCAGCGTGAAAGGCAGGCGTGCAGGCAACTGGCGCGGCTCCTCAAACGAGCCGTCATAGTTGGGAACAAAGTCTACGGTGCCTTCGTCCAGTTCGTCCAGCAGCAGGCTGGTGATCCGGGCCAGGCGCGCTTCGGTGTACCGCATGGCAGCGGCGCTGTCGCCGTCACGGCTGCCAAAGTTGCCCTGGCCATCAACCAGCGGATAACGCTGGCTAAAGTCTTGCGCCATGCGCACCATCGCGTCATACGCGGCGCTGTCACCGTGGGGGTGGTACTTGCCCAGCACATCGCCCACCACCCGCGCGCTTTTAACTGGCTTGGCACCCGAAGCGCCATTGGCACCGCCAAAGCCCAAACCCATGCGTGACATGCTGTACAAAATGCGTCGCTGTACAGGTTTTTGGCCATCACAGGCATCGGGCAAGGCCCGGCCTTTGACAACACTCAGTGCATATTCGAGGTAAGCACGTTGGGCGTAGGCGCTTAGAGATTCCTGACTGGCTGGTTCAGGGGCAATGGTTGCAGCGTGGGTTGTGAAAAGATCCATGAGAAGTAAAAAGACTGAAACTGAATGAAACTGACTAAAACCGACTAAAACTGACTAAAGCTGACTAAAGCTGACTAAAGCTGAATGAAAAAAATGCGTTCGTTAATAGTTTAATTTGGTGTCAAAACGCTCCGTCACCTCGTCGTCTTGTTCAACAACCAGTATGCTGCGCGAACGGTGAGAGGATGGCCAGGTTTTGAATCGGCCGATCAGGCTGTCAAGCCAGGCTTGCGCTTGGGGCAAATCAAGTAATGCGCCCGGTTGCAAATTCATGACAATGATCCGAAATTTGAGCTCCACACCAGCCAGCAGAGGGCTGTCAATCCGCAAGCCACTGACTACAAGACGGGTTGCCATTGCTGTGACTTCGTTTTGACTCGCAAGCCCCTGTGCCGCGACAGCAAAGCGCCCGCCCGCAATACGCGCCACCATGTCGTTGTCACTCACTGAACGGCGTAGTCGCATGGCAGATTCCAGCAGAAGTTTTTCATGGAAATCAGCACCAAGCTCACTGAGTAAGCCTTGCCAATTTTGTACTTCAATTAGAAAAAGCGCGCTGCTGGATTGGGACAGTTTGATTTGCTGGCTTCGGGCCATGACTCGCAAAAGCCGTTCAATCAACACATGGGTAGTTGCCAAGCCTGTCAACGGATCAATAACGCCGGCGGCGGTGCTTCTCAGTCTAATTTCATTAAGTAACCGACTGCGCCAGACCAGTGACACATAGATTGGTGGCACTTGAACCAAAAGCATCAACGCAATAGGCCAAAATACCTGAAGCGCATAGATGACATTGGTCAAAAAAAGTGTCGCAACCCCAAGGCCTGCGAAATGACCCAGCAAGAGCCACCACTTCCAGGGCCCGGCCGCATCCCAGGATCGGAGAATCAAGTAGAAAACTCCGGCAAACATGACAGCAGTCCACCCCAACGACAGCCAGATACCGAGACGATCCAACTCACCAGCAGCTTCAGCCGCGTACCGGAAAAACATCATCAAACCAGCGCTCGTCAAGGCAATCACAGTCACCACTAGCTTGCTGAACAGCGTCATTTTTCGACTCTTCAGAACCCATATTTGCAAGCCAGCAACTATCAATGGGCCTGCAATCAACAGCAGACGTTGAAGCAAATCCATTTGCAGCTGCCAACGCTTCCCAACCAGCAACAAAGCAACAATGCAAACAAGATACCCGGCCAGAAAAAAAAGCGTGGGCTCGTCATAAGCCAAAGCAATGATTAGGCTGAGCAGAAACACAAGTACCAACACGCCTGCAACCATGCCAAGAGAAAAACCAGTATCAAAAATTAAAGGCATGTCAGTCGGCCTGTGTTTTTGACTCGCGCAACATACGTTGTTCTGCGGGAATTACCACCAGCGGTGGCGGCATGTTTTGGCGACCACCTATGCCGCCCATCATCTCCATCCGCACCCGCCCTGACGTCCTGCGCGCCTCCGGTACGACTTCTGGCGGCTTTAGATGACCATACAACTGCATGACGGTTTTTACATAATTTTTAGTTTCGGGATAGTTCGGAATCTTGTTGCCCGCACGCTGAACCGCGCCTTCGCCGGCGTTGTACGCGGCCACAGCCAACTCGAGCTGGCCAGGAAACATTTTGATCAAGTCACGCAAATAGCTCGCGCCAGCCTTGATGTTGGTTTTGGGATCCGTCAGTTTCTTTTCAATCGGCATATTTTTGTCAGCCCTTACACCGTAGCGCTGTGCGGTGGGCGGCATCAACTGCATCAGGCCCACCGCACCTTTGGGTGACACTGCAAACGCATCAAAACCGGATTCAGTCGCAATCAAGGCCTGAAGCAGGGCGTAGTCGATTCCATGCACATGGGATGCCTCTTTCAGCAAATGTTTGAACGCCTTGTAATTGGGCGACACGTCGAAATAAGCCCATAGTTTGGTGGGCGCATAAGCGCTGCCTGTGGGCACGATGTTGCCGTTTAGAGGGTTCACGATAAACGGCCTGGCGGGAACCCTGTCTGTTTTTTCGGTTGAAAAACTTTCACCGCTTTTGAAAAACAGCTCATAGCGTTCGTCAAGCTTTTCAGTTGAAAAATGTGCAACGCCCTTGGTATCCATGTAGCCCCACACGTCAGCTGCAGCAGGCAATGACAAGGTGCCAAGCAGCAGCGATGTCAGGACGCAAAGCATGCGGCTTTTCAAACAGGCCGAAGCAAAAGGCATCAAACGTCAATTTCTACGGCATCGCCGTGTAGTTCCATCAATTCGCGCCGCGCTGCGGCTTCGCCTTTGCCCATGAGTTTGGTGATTAGTGATTCGGTTTGGAAAAAACTTTGGTTACCCAATTGCACAGGTAACAAGCGGCGAGTGTCTGGATTGAGCGTGGTTTCCCATAATTGTTCCGCATTCATCTCGCCCAAGCCTTTAAAACGGCTGATGCTCCAGGAGCCTTCCCGCACACCTTCTTTGCGCAACTTGTCAAGAATGGCCGTCAACTCTCCTTCATCCAGTGCGTATGCCTTGGATGCAGGCTTTTTGCCCCGGGCAGGCGCGTCAACCCTAAAAAGCGGCGGGCGCGCAACATAAACGTGACCGGCATCTATTAACTTCGGGAAATGTCTAAAAAATAGCGTCAGCAACAAAACCTGAATGTGCGAGCCGTCCACATCTGCATCACTCAAAATGCACACCTTGCCGTAACGCAGTCCGGTCATGTCGGGCGAATCGTTCGGGCCATGCGGGTCAACGCCGATAGCGACTGCAATGTCGTGGATTTCAGTATTTGCAAACAGACGGTCGCGCTCAACTTCCCACGTGTTCAGTACCTTGCCCCGCAGCGGCAAAATCGCCTGACTTTCCTTGTCCCGACCCATTTTGGCGCTCCCACCCGCAGAGTCACCCTCGACCAAAAAGACTTCGTTGTGGGCCAAATCCTTGCTCTCACAGTCGGTCAATTTGCCGGGCAACACTGCAACGCCAGAGCCCTTGCGCTTTTCAACCTTTTGGCCGGCTTTTTGTCTGGTCTGCGCCGCGCGAATGGCCAATTCAGCCAGTTTTCTACCGTAGTCGACGTGCTGGTTTAACCACAACTCAAGTGCCGGGCGTACGTAGCTTGACACTAACCGCACTGCGTCGCGGGAGTTCAATCGCTCTTTGATCTGCCCCTGAAACTGTGGATCCAGCACTTTGGCGCTCAACACATAGCTGGCGCGTGCAAATACGTCTTCAGGCAGCAGCTTCACACCTTTGGGCAGCAACGAATGCAACTCGATAAAGCTTTTAACAGCTGTAAAAAGGCCATCGCGCAGGCCGCTCTCATGCGTGCCGCCAGCGCTGGTTGGAATCAAATTAACATAGCTTTCGCGCACCGCCTGGCCGTCTTCGGTAAAGGCCACACACCAATCAGCGCCCTCGCCTTCAGCAAAGGTTTCGTGCGATGCATCGGCAAAGCCTTTGCCCTCAAACATCGGTATAACCAAATCGCCATTGAGTGTTTGCGCCAGGTAGTCGTGCAAACCGCCTTTGTAAAGCCATGTTTGGCTGTCTTTGCTTTTTTCAGTCGTCAATGTGACTGACACACCAGGCATCAGCACCGCTTTGCTGCGCAGCAAATGCGTCAGTTCGCTGATGGGCAGAACAGAAGACTCGAAATACTTGGCATCGGGCCAGGCACGTACCGATGTGCCTGACTTTCGGTCGCCGTCAGCGGCCTTGCGCAGGTGCAGCTGTTCAATCACATCGCCGCCTGAAAATACCAGGTGAGCCACCATGCCATCACGATAAGACGTGACTTCAAGCCTTTTCGACAGCGCATTTGTGACGCTGACACCCACGCCATGCAAACCTCCCGAAAAGCTGCAGGCGCCGCCCTTGCCCTTATCAAACTTGCCGCCCGCATGGAGCCGAGTGAAAACCAGCTCAACGACAGGTGCTTTTTCTTCAGGGTGCAGGCCGTACGGGATACCGCGCCCGTCATCATCAATGCTGACCGACCCGTCGGTGTGCAGCGTCACTTTGAGTTTTTTACCGTAGCCTGCCAGCGCCTCATCCGCCGAATTGTCCAGCACCTCTTGAATAATGTGGAGCGGATTGTCGGTCCGGGTGTACATGCCCGGCCGCTGCTTGACCGGCTCCAGACCTTTGAGCACGCGGATCGAGCTTTCGGAATATTCGGGCAAAGACGATGAAGGAAAATTTGGTGATTTGGATGCCATGACAAGTCAGTATTTTGACGCGATTGTAAGAGCGAACCAGAAACAAGCTGGATATAACCACAGCTTTTGCCTCTGTCAAAAAAGTTACATCGCAACACTCACGTGGCAGTCAAGTTAAAGTGAGGCGATGAATTCAGCACAACCAAGCTCTGTTAAAACAATTTCAATGGCCCAGGTACTTGTCTGCGGCGCGGCAATCGTTACGCTTTCAATGGGCATTCGCCACGGTTTTGGGCTCTGGCTACAACCCATCACCCAAGCGCAAGGCTGGACGCGCGAGACTTTCGCCTTTGCTATTGCGATTCAAAACCTGTCTTGGGGTGTTTGCGGTATTTTTGCGGGCATGCTGGCAGATAAGGTCGGAGCTTTCAAGGTGCTGTTAGCTGGTGCAGTGCTGTACGCGTTGGGCTTGGCGGGTATGGCGCTGTCGCCGACCGGATTTTTATTTACGCTCACTGCAGGCGTACTGATTGGTGCGGCGCAGGCAGGTACAACTTATGCTGTGATTTACGGCATCATTGGCCGCAATATTTCTGCAGATAAACGGTCTTGGGCGATGGGTGTAGCAGCAGCTGCGGGCTCTTTTGGCCAGTTTTTGATGGTGCCGCTTGAAAGCTTTCTAATCAACAACATCGGATGGCAACAGGCGCTGCTTGTTCTGGCGGGTGCAGTGCTGCTCATCATGCCGCTTGCTTTTGGCCTGCGTGAAAGTGGTTTTTCTGGCGGACAAACGCTCAAACGCGATCAGACGATTGTTCAAGCTTTGCGCGAGGCATTCAAATACCCCAGCTTTCAGTTGCTGATGGCGGGCTACTTTGTATGCGGTTTTCAGGTTGTGTTCATTGGCGTGCACATGCCAAGTTACCTTAAAGACAAAGGTTTGTCCCCGCAAGTGGCCGGTTACGCGCTGGCGCTTATTGGCTTGTTCAATGTTTTTGGCACCTACGCGGCCGGAACCCTTGGCCAACGCATCGCCAAGAAGAACATCCTGGTTTTTATTTACTTTGCGAGAGCGATAGTGATCACGATTTTTATTGCCGCACCGCTCACGCCAGTCAGTGTGTATATTTTTGCCAGTGTGATGGGTCTGCTCTGGCTGTCGACAGTACCGCCGACCAACGCAGCTGTAGCGCAGATTTTTGGGGTCGCTCACTTGTCGATGCTCGGTGGCTTCGTGTTTTTCAGCCACCAGATTGGCTCGTTTTTGGGGGTTTGGCTGGGCGGAGTTTTGTATGACAAAACGGGCAGCTACGACATCGTTTGGTACATCACGATTGCGCTTGGCATATTTGCAGGATTGATCAATATGCCAGTACGTGAAGCGCCGATTCAGCGCATCCCTCTGGGTCAATCGTCCGGGAGGGCATGAGGTGTCTCGCCAGCGCGTGGTGCAGTTAGCTACCTCGATAGCTGCTGCTGCAGTCATGTTGTGCGTATTTACGCTGTACACGCAACCAGACTTTCTGGTCGTGCTGGCTGACCAGGTTTGGACTTGTTTTTAGCACCAAACATTGATTCTCAAGGTGTTTTAACCATCACATCAGCTTGCAGCGCAATGAATACGTGCGCCAAAAGCTATAAAATTAATAGTAAATAAATGAACCACAGCGCCATCGATACCCCATCGCCCTGGATCTTGCGTTGGGCTCATCTGGTAAAGCCCAACGGATCCGTGCTGGATGTCGCTTGCGGGCGTGGGCGTCACACACACTTTTTTCACCTACTGGGTCACCCTGTCACTGCTGTAGACCGTGCGCTAGAAGCTATTGAATCAATAGCAATTAACGCCCGCCATTGTGAAAAAGTGGTCGCTGACATTGAAAACGCTAACTGGCCATTTGCTGGCAGGAAATTTGATGCCGTCGTGGTGACCAACTACCTCTGGCGGCCATTGCTGCCGACTTTGCTGGCCAGCCTGGCAGCAGGCGGGGTGCTGCTGTACGAAACTTTTGCAGCAGGCAACGAAACAGTAGGCAAACCGTCGCGGCCAGACTTTTTGCTCCAGTCTGGCGAGCTGCTTGAAATTTGCAAGGGCCTTCGGGTCGTAGCTTTTGAAGAGGGATTTAACTCTGGTGAGAATACAAAACTCCCGCGATTTCTTCAACGCATTGCCGCTGTGCGTGAAACTACTGGCAATCCTGTAGCGGTACGCTACAAACTAGCGTGACAGCGTCATAGCGCCCTTGTGACTGAGTAGAATAAGGTTTGCCCACCAGCTTGAATCGACCCATACATCAAGATATGAATCAAATAACCGGCAGTATCGTTGCGCTTGCAACGCCTCTACACCCTGATGGCAGCGTCGACTACCCTACGCTGCGCAAACTGGTTGACTGGCACGTCGCTGAGGGCACCGACTGCATAGGTGTTGTGGGTACAACAGGCGAGTCGCCGACGGTCAACGTCGAAGAACATTGCGAAATTATCCGCGTCTCCGTTGAACAAGCCAACAAGCGCGTTCCCATCATGGCGGGTTGCGGTGCCAACTCCACCGCAGAGGCCATCGAATTAGCCAAGTTTGCAAAAGGCGTCGGTGCTGATTGCCAACTGCAAGTTGTGCCCTACTACAACAAGCCCACACAAGAAGGGCAATACCTGCACTTCAAGGCCATTGCCGAGGCTACCGGCGACTTGCCTTGTATTTTGTACAACGTACCCGGCCGCACTGTCGCAGACATGCTACACGCCACGGTGCTGCGCCTGGCGCAAATTCCCGGCATCGTGGGGATTAAAGAGGCCACGGGCAATATAGAACGTGCGCAGTGGCTTATCAGAGAAGCGCCCGCAGGGTTTGCCGTGTATTCTGGCGACGATGCAACGGCAGTGGCACTGATGCTCTGTGGTGGCCACGGCAACGTCAGCGTAACAGCCAACATTGCACCCAGGTTAATGCACCAGTTGTGCGTGGCTGCCGTTGCTGGCGATGCCAAGCGAGCCATGGAGCTGCAAATGAAGCTGCTACCGTTGCACAAACAGTTATTTGTAGAGTCCAACCCAATTCCCATCAAGTGGGCAATGGCCCGCATGGGCCTGTGCGGGCCTACCCTTCGCCTGCCCATGACACCGCTTGACGCATCGAATGTAGCGACGATTGAAGGCACACTAAGCGCCACCGGACTGATCTGATTTTTAAGGACTTTGACCTGATGACATCGAAAAAAATTGTACAAACTCGCCTCTTGCATAAGACCAGCTTGCTAGCCGCTGCAACCGTTAGCCTCGTGCTTTCAAGCGGTTGTTCCACCATGAGCGACGTCTTGAAGGGCGACAAGATCGACTACAAGTCGAGCGGCAAAGCCGGTCCGTCGCTGGAGGTACCGCCAGACCTGACCCAGCTCGCCCGGGAAACACGCTACGTCGTACCCGGCGTCGCCGTTAGTGCCAACGCGCTTCAGGTTGGACAAGGCCCTCAAATCTTGCCAGTGGCTGCATTGTCTGTGGGCGATGTTCGCATTGAACGGTCTGGCAGCCAACGCTGGCTGGTGGTTAACCGCCCTGCCGATAAACTTTATGGCCCCATCCGCGACTTCTGGTTAGAAAGTGGTTTTTTGATGTCCCTGGACCAAGAGAATTTGGGCATCATGGAAACGGATTTCGCCGAAAACCGGGCTAAATTGCCGCAGGATTTTATTCGTGAAACACTGGGAAAGGTTCTGAATAGCGTCTATTCCACAGGAGAACGCGATAAATTTCGCACTCGTCTTGAACGCAATTCTGCGGGTGGAACAGAAATCTTTATCAGCCATCGCGGTCTGGTTGAAGTTGCAGTGAGTGGATCAACGGGCACGGTCTGGCAACCTGTGCCACCTAATCCTGAGCTGGAGGCAGAATTTTTGCGCCGTATGATGGTCAAGCTTGGCGTTGCACAGGAACAATCCAAAGTGCTGGTTGCTGCAGGTACTACACGCACCACGTCCAACGTTGCCACTGTCAATGGCATACCTGTTGTGCAAATGGAAGAAGGATTTGACCGCGCTTGGCGACGAGTCGGATTAACGCTCGACAGAACCGGCTTTACGGTAGAAGACCGCGACCGCTCTCAAGGTACTTACTTTGTGCGTTATGTGGACGTTACCTCTGACAGAAAAGAGCCTGGTTTTTTATCCAAAATTTTCAGCTCTGCGGCACCATCTACACCACCGATCAAATATCGTATTACTCTAAAAAGTCAGGGCAATACCACCACAGTGTCAGTGCTGAATGCTCAGGGTGCACCAGAGTCCTCTGCAAACGCGCAGCTCATTGTCAAAGTAATTGCTGACGACTTGAAGTAAGAGTTGAGCGCTCTAGGAGGCGCGACATGATGCGCTTCAAAAGCCTTGGCAGCGGCAGTTCTGGTAACGCAACACTGGTCCAGGTGAATGGCCTAGATGCCTGCAATATCTTGGTTGACTGTGGCTTTGGTATGCGCCACCTGACGCAGCGGCTTGGTGATTCGGGCTTGCAGCCAGATCAGCTTGACGCTGTTTTCATCACGCATGAGCATGGCGACCACACGGGTTGCGTGCAGGCGTTGTCGAATCAGTACAACATTCCGGTCTGGATGAGTGCGGGCACAGCTGCTCAGATCGGGTTTGTAAATACTTCTTTGTTGCACATAACAGCTGACGGCAACGTCATCGCAATAAAGGGTTTGCAGCTCAGCCCTTTTACAGTCCCGCACGATGCACGTGAACCACTTCAGCTTACTTGCACAGACGGTACTAGCAAATTAGGTGTACTGACAGACCTCGGGCATGCCACTACGCATGTACTAGAGCACCTGAAGGGTTGCCACGCCTTGCTACTTGAGTGCAATCATGACACCGACCTGCTTGCCGCTTCTATCTACCCGGCGTTTTTGAAACAGCGCGTCGGCGGGCACTATGGCCATTTGGCAAACGCTCAAGCAGCAAGCATTGCAAGCGCTGTTTTACACAGCGGTTTGAAGCATGTAGTGGCAGCGCATTTAAGCCAGCAGAACAATTTACCGGAGTTGGTAAAAAACAGCTTGTCTGCGGCGCTTTTATGCGGCGTTGATGACATCATCACTGCCACGCAAGATACCGGCAGCCCCTGGCTTGATGTTTAAATACCTGTTAACTGCGATTGCCCATAAAAAAACCGCCTTCCGGCGGTTTTTTATGGCTGCAAAGAGCTTACTTCTTTGGCAGTGCGGCATCAACAGCCAACTTGGCAGCGTCACCAGCAGCGCCAGCTGCGTCTTTGGCAGCGCCCATTGCGCTGACGGCGGCAGAGGCTGCACCGACAGCAGCAGAAGCGGCCGCACCAGCTGCGGACGCTGCAGCTTCAGCAGCAGGTGCAGGTGCTGGAACAACAACAACGGTTGGTGCTGCAGCAGCGGCTGGAGCAGCAACAGGGGCTTCTTCTTTTTTGCCACAAGCAGCCAAAGCTACAGCAGCAACGATGGCGGCCAAAACGAGAGATTTATTCATTTCACTATCCTTAAAATTAAAAAAGAAAACAATTTCCGGAAATTGTCAAAAATTAGGTTGCTAAAACAGGGGTTTGAAGTCTGCGATTAATTAGCAATTTTTTGACTGGGCGAAAGGACTCGAGCTCTTTCGCGCAGCTTCGGAGTATAGCCCAGATTCAGAAAACTTATAGAAGTTGCATGGTTGATCAAGACTAGTTCATGTCCTACAAACCAAGCGTGGTGGCTGCAAAAGCAGGGGCACTGAGCTTTAAATATTCATCCAGTTTTTCTTTTAATGCAACCTTACGGGTAACTTCAACCCCTGAAAAGCCAGTAGATCTTACCAAGTCAACCCGCTGAAACACCCATCCTGGACTCCACAGCGCACTGGGCATATCGTCCGGCGAAATGGCACTAATTGCCCTGCATTCAGTAATGTGTGCCCACTTGCAGCGCCACGTGACAAAGCGAGCATGTCGACGCGTCACTTCGTTGTAGCTTTTCGCCAGTATGGTCAACTTGCGCCCAGATTTTGCCCATTCATTGAGCGACTCGGCAACCGCGCGCTCGCCCAACGGCCAGTCTTCAAATGTGTTGTCGCAAATGATGATTTCACGCCACCCTTGCGAGGCTGCGGTTGCAAAAGCCATGCGTATCAATTGCACAAATTCGGTTGGCCCCTCAAACCTGCCTTGTGTCAAACCATTTTCAGCGCTCACTTTTGCTTTGTGGCTGCGTGAATCCATCCTGCGGCGTACCAATCCGCCAGCAGATTTATTGCGTCTTGACTGGCCTTGGCTACTTCTCGTGCAGATAACAGACGCTGGTCTCCAAGTAAGCGCATCAGTACGGCATCAGAACCTTTTGCACGATAGCTTTCACCATTGATAAATACATGGTGTGCGTCATACATCATTCGCGTTTTGGCATCCAGGACGATCCCCATCGCATGCGGCAACTCAGCAGTATTTTCTTCAAACCAGATTTGCGGTTTGATGGCAGTCATGATTTCGCCTAGCGCACAGCCCAATGCCAGCGGATCCTTTAATGCATGACTTACCGCATTCTGCGCGAATGTCAGCAATTTTTCCGGCACCAGTGCAGGCGTCGTTGTAGCCGCCTGCCTCGAATCGCGGTACATTTTTCTGCCTTCACCAGCGATAGATGCTTCGAGTGCGTCCTCGCCAAACTCCGCCATTCGGTGTAACAGTTCAGCTGCCAATTCCTCTGCAACAGGTGCTTTGAATCCAATCGAGTAGGTCATGCAGTCAGCGTCCTTATCGTTCGCTGCGTCGTATGTAACTGCAACACCGTCATGGGCGTAGCCCGGTGGCAGGTAAAGCATGTCACCGGCTTCAAGTACAAACTCTTCTTCAGGCACGAAGTTCTTTAATATTTTGAGCGGTACCCCCTCCTGCAACGTCAGGTCTTTTTGCTGACTTATTTTCCAACGCCGGCGGCCGCTGGCTTGCAACAGAAAGACGTCATAACTGTCGAAGTGCGGCCCCACGCCGCCGCCCGGCGCTGCCCAAGAAATCATCACATCGTCAAGCCGTGCGTCAGGTACGAATCTGAATTGCTGCAGCAATTGGTAAACGCCAGCATCATGGCCGTCTACGCCCTGCACCAGCAGTGTCCAGCCCTGTTGTTTGAGCGGTGGCAGTGCACGCGGCGCAAAAGGGCCGTTTTTCATGTGCCATTTTTCAGCGTTTTTAACAATCAGTCTTGATTCGACAGTGTCGCTGAAAGCCAGTTTAAACAGCTCAGCACGGCTCAGCAATGGTTTAAAGCCAGGTAGCGCGCCGCGCACCAGTAAGGGCTTTTTTTGCCAGTGGCGTTGCATAAACTGCGCAGGCGACAAGCCTGCAAGAAGGGGTAAAGCGGTGTGGACATCCATGGGACAATTGTCCGATGAAAATCACACCACAATGCGTTGTTGCCCTGACCTGGACGCTAAAAGACACCCTGGGCGAGGTGCTGGATGAGCTTGACGAGCCCATCGAGTTCATGTTGGGCGGCCAGGATCTGCTGGTAAAAATTGAAGAACACCTGCAAGGTCATGCAGCGGGTGAAAAGTTGGAGTTTCAGTTAGAGCCGGAACATGCTTTTGGCGACTATGACGAAAATCTGGTTTTCCTGGAACAACGTGCAATTTTTCCGACAGAGCTTGAAGAAGGCATGACTTTTGACGGTGCAACTCTGCCTTTGGGCGCTCAGTCCGACACACCCAAAGACAAAATTTACACGGTAACTGAAATCTACCCTGAACACGTGGTGCTAGACGGAAACCATCCGCTGGCAGGCATTGCATTGCGGCTAAATTTAACCGTTGACGCCGTTCGAGAAGCCACTGAACAAGAAATTGGCCAAGGTACCCTTGGCACTGGCTTTTTCAGGCTGGAGCCGCTCAATGCAGACGGTTCAACTCTGCATTGATCAGCAGCCTTTACATGACCCTGAAAAGCTGGCCATTTTCAATCCGCACGCGGTCACCAATCCTCAATTCTCCATAAGACGCTGTGTCGTAGGCACGTACCGATCCGTTATCGAGCTGCACCGACACGCGGTAGCTTTCACCGGCTGCGACGTTTGCAGTTCGGCTGTTTTCAATGGCGTTGCCTGCAACTGCTCCACCCACAGCGCCAATCACGGTGGCTGCAGTGCGGCCTGAGCCAGAACCAATCTGGCTTCCGACAACCGCACCCGCCACGCCGCCAATGACTGCACCCAAACCTGGCCCACGAGCTGGCTCCTGGCTTCGAATGATCTCGACATTGTTAACCCGCCCGTATTCAACGTACGAGCCTTGCGTGTTGGCAGGTACAGACGTCGTTGGGTAATTTGGCATGGATGCGGAGTTCATGGGAGCGCAGGCAGAAAGTGCGAGCAGTACAGCCACTGTCGAACCAACCAGAATCAAGCGTGACGGTTTAGAGAGAAGCATAAAAGTCTCCTGTAAATTAACTTCAAAAAGCTGGGCAACAGAAACCTTGCTAAGAGACTTGCAGCCTACAGCTGACGTTAGGCTATAGGATTTTTGATGTTGATGCGCTAAGCAAAAACAACTTGTAATCGTCAGGTAATCAGCACTTCAGCCGTAGGAATTGCCTGACTGCGAAGCGATCTTGACGTTACTATTGATTCGGCCCGCTGATGCCTCAATTTTGTTCGGGTTGAGCTTGTCGAAACCCTTCGACAAGCTCAGGGCGAACGGTTCATAGTTCACAAGGCCGGATCAATAATGCAGAAATGGCAACTCCGCATTGGATCAGCGCATTTGTACAGAGCCATTCACGTTGACCAACACCGTACTCTTGCCTGCTTCAACTGACACAGGTGAATCAGACTCTACTGACTTTGCCATCATGGCCATGGCTCTAGGACGCGGCTGGAAACTTTGGTCATTGGCGTTGATGCTGACTTCGCGCAGGGTGTAGCCCGCAAAGCCAAAGTTTTTGGACACTTCAAGCGCTTTGGCCTTAAAGCGCTCGATGGCGATATTTTGAACCTCTGTCTCGACTTTTGCGCGCTGTTCGCGGCTTAAAGCGAAGCTGAGGTTGCCAATCGTCATCGTTTGAATTTTGCCGGCGGTGGTAGTAATGCGGCTGAAGTCGCGGCCGTCCAGCACAAGCTCGCTACTGCCCTGCCAGCCATTGATCTTTCCGCTCTTATCGTACCTTGGGTACAAGCTGAAGTTGCCGGTACGCAAGTCAAGCTGGCCGGGCAGCACCGCAGGCCGTGCAATAGCCAAGGCAGAATCTAACGCTTGCTTGAGCTGGGCTTGCACAGTGTTGGCATCTGCGCCGCTGGCGGTGGTGTTCATAGTTATCGACAGCAGATCTTGCTGCACATCAACACTGCCACTGGACGACAACTGAGCGACATTTTGCATTGCTGCCAGGGGTTGAGAAAATGCGCTTGTAGCGCAGGTAATAAAAGCGCAAGCAGCTATTAATTTTGTAGCGAACATAAATTTGACTCTCATGATGATGAATTGGGCAACGCTTTTCAAATCAAAAACGCCACGTCAGCATTATTGCGGTGGTTTTGATGTGTAGGGTTCGCTTTGCATTTAATGGCGAACTTGACTGACAGACACCGCAAATTTATAAATTTTGTCCATATAAAAATGGGGAATTTTTGTAACAGTGTGTCAAATTGACGTGAAAAGGCTGCAAATATCGTTTTCAGCCCTCAAAATGTTGATGTTACAAATTACGAATTACTAATTACTAACTACCAAACCGATATGACACAAGCCACTACTTCTCCACGCGCTGACAAAATCCTTATCGTTGATGATGATGCACGCATCCGCGACCTGCTCAGACGCTATCTGGCACAAGAGGGTTTTGAGGTCATTTTGGCGGAAGACGGCAAGGCGCTGAGCCGCATCATGCTGCGCGACTCGGTAGATTTGATTGTGCTGGACCTGATGATGCCGGGCGAAGACGGCTTGTCTATCTGCCGCCGACTGCGCGCCGCCAACGACCGCACACCCATCATCATGTTGACGGCTAAAGGGGAAGATGTTGACCGCATTGTCGGGCTGGAGGTTGGGGCTGATGATTATTTGTCCAAACCTTTTAACCCGCGTGAACTGCTGGCCCGCGTGCATGCCGTACTGCGTCGCCGCCCCGCTACCGAAGTGCCCGGCGCGCCGTCTCAAGACCAGGAAGTCATCACATTTGGGCCATTTTCGTTTGACCTCGGGCTGCGTTCACTGCACAAAAGCGGTGAGGAGCTGCCGCTGACGACAGGAGAATTTGCCATGCTGAAAACGTTGGTGCGCCATCCACGCCAGCCGCTGTCGCGCGAAAAGCTGGCGCAATTAGCTCGCGGCCGGGAGTTTGAGCCTTTTGACCGCAGCCTGGATGTGCAGGTGTCGCGCCTGCGTAAGCTCATAGAGGTCGATGCCGCAGCACCTCGGTATATTCAAACCGTTTGGGGCGTTGGCTACGTTTTTGTTCCAGACGGCACCAATTAAGGCCGCTACCAGCTATCAAGATTGCCGTACGATGGCTTTATGGACATCACCAACCCTGCCCTGTTAGAAACTGCTGCCGCGCAGCTTGAAAAGCATCATCGTCGCGGTTTTAGTCTTTTCTGGCGTACCTTTTTCTTTCTGGCACTTTTGCTGCTGGGCTCCATCATGGCCTGGCTGCAAACTTACCGGTCGCTGGAATCCGAACCGCGCGCAATTCAAAGTGCGCAGCAGCTGGCGTCTCTGGTCAATTTAACCCGTGTTGCGCTGCGTTTTTCAGACGGTATAGCCCGTGTTTCACTGATCAAAACCCTGGCCGACGAAGAACGTGTGCTCATAACGTTACGCGAACCCAAAGACAAGTTTCAACTTCTGGAAAGTGACCAGTTGGGCAAGCGCACCAGCGAGGAGCTCACGGCGCGCCTAGGCAAAGGCACGCTGGTGGCTAGCGAGGTGAATGGTCAAAAGGGCTTATGGGTTGGGTTTGCGCTGGACCAAGACAATTATTGGTTGCGGACCGATGAATCACGCATAGGCCCTTCACGCGGGAGTATTTGGCTTATCTGGCTACTAACGGCAGCGGCTTTGTCGCTGTTGGGAGCCGCTTTTATTGCCCGGCTCATTAACAGTCCGCTCAAACAGTTGTCGTTTGCAGCAAGCCGCATGCGCGACGGAGACTTTGACGCAAGCCGACTGGACGAAAGCGCAGCTACCAGTGAAGTGCGAGAAGTCAATATTGGCTTTAACCGCATGGCCGAACAGTTGTCGAAAATTGAACAGGACCGCGTCATCATGCTGGCCGGCATCTCCCACGACTTGCGCACTCCTCTTGCACGGTTGCGTCTTGAGACTGAAATGAGTGTGGCAGATGAAGACGCCCGGGCCCACATGGCGGCGGACATCTCGCAACTTGATGCGATCATCGACAAATTTCTGGACTACGCCAGACCTGAACCAGCGCTGTTAGCAAGAGTGTCATTGAATGCAGTCATAGATTCTGCGATCTACGCCATGGGGGACTCTGACGATATTCGGATCAGTGTCGATGTTCCTGACAACATGAGCGTACTGGGGGATGAAGTAGAGTTGTTGCGTGTGATGTCCAATTTACTCGAAAATGCTCGCCGCTATGGCAAAACGCCCGAAACCGGCATTGCATTGATAGACGTTGCTGCCAAGGCACGCGACCAATGGGTTCTTATCAAGGTTCGCGACCACGGGCAGGGTGTGGGGCCCGACACCTTGTCAAAATTGACACGCCCATTTTTTCGCGGAGACGCGGCACGCACAGCCGCAACAGGAGCCGGTTTAGGCTTGGCGATTGTTGAAAAAACCATTCAACGAATGGGTGGCGCGTTTGGCCTTGCCAACACGGCCTCCGGCGGGCTCGCCGCTCACATCAAACTACGCCGCAGCGACGAACCCAAATCGCTTTGATGAACAGGCTAAATAACGGTCATGCCTAGGGCGTGCGTATTGACCGCCTGCAACGGTCATTTATACCGGCCGTGTTCTGGCCATCAGCTGGCCATCACTCGGCGTGAGGCATGACTGACTGCATCTACCAGCGCCACCATCAGCAGCATCGCCAGCAAAATGCTGCTGGTCTCCTGCATTTGGAATAAACCCATATGAAACGCGAGCATTTGCCCCAGACCGCCTGCCCCTACTACACCTAATACAGCAGCAGCGCGGATGTTGTTTTCCCAACGGTATAGCGCGTAGCTGACCAGTTGCGGCAATATTTGCGGCAGCGTTGCATACCAGAATATCTTGGACTCGCTCACGCCGCGTGTGCGTAGCGCCAGTGCGGGGCCAGCACCGGCATTTTCAATGCTTTCGGCGAACAGCCGACCCAACACGCCTGATGTGTGCAATGCCAATGCCAGTGCGCCGGCCAGTGGCCCCAAGCCTGCACTGATCAACAGCAGTGCTGCCCATATCAGCTCTGGCACACTGCGCAGCATATTAAGCAGCACACGGGCCAAAGTACGCCAACGTGCCGGGTCTTGGGCATGGGCTTTACTGGCGGGCACAGCCAATGCCAAACCAAACACCACAGCCAGCAGCGTACCCAGTGCGCTCATGGCCAGTGTCTCCAGTGCCGCCCACATGAGTTTGATTAAAAATTTGCTGCTGGTTTCGGGCACCAGCATTTCGCCAATAAATTTACCCATACGGCGGGCTGCATCTGCGCTAAAAAACTGCGCCCACTTCAAGTCAAGCGTCCAAAAACTGGCAATCGTCAAACACAGCAAGCCGAAAACAAACCAGCACGCCTTGCAACGCGCATCAAACATGGGCGGGGGCATTTTGTGCATCAGGCCAAAGCCTTGCGCAACCAGGCGCTGGTCGCGTCAGCCAGCCAGACCAGCAGCATGAAGATCATCAGCATGGTGGCGACTTCCGAGCCATTAAACATTTTCATCGAGGCATCCATTTGCTGACCCAAGCCCCCTGCCCCTACAAAGCCCAGCACAGCAGAACTGCGAATGGCGCATTCCCAGCGGTACACGGTGTAGCTGGTCAGCTCAGCAGCATTTTGCGGTAGCAGGCCGTAAAAAAAAGCCTGCATCGGGCCAGCTCCGTTGCGCAACAAGCTTTGCGTGACTTGCGCATCACCACTTTCCAGAATTTCGGCGTACACCTTGCCCAGCATGCCGCCATATGTCAGCGCAATGGCAATCACGCCAGCAGTAGGACCCAAGCCCACCACCCGGACAAAAACTAGCGCCCAAATCAGCTCAGGCACGCTGCGCAGGACAATCATCAACCAGCGCAATAAAGTGCGCAAGATGGCAGGCAGCTTGTCCATTTTTCCGGTTAACGCAGACACCGACAGCACCCGCACCGACAGCAGTGCCAGCGGAATCGCTAACAGCAGTGCCAGTGCAATGCCGGCAGTGGCAATGGCAACAGTGCGCCAGGTTTCCTTGGCCACCAACAACAAAAATTCGCCTTCCATCTTGGGCGGAAAAAAGTCACCCAAAAATCTTAAGGTGGGTTTTAAGTTGCTGGCTTCAAATAGCGTCCAGACCTTAAATTCTGTCAGCACCAACATCGGCCATAACAAGACTACGCCAGCCACAAGCCAAAAAACACGACCTATCCAAGCCGGATCGCGTTTAACAGTTGGCGATTTCAAAGCCAGCATCAACGGCAATGCATGACAGCAGGTAACTTCGCTACGGCGGGCATGCCATCGGTTTCAACCGCAGGGCCATCCAGCTCGTTCATGTGCTGCGCGTACAAATCTTGCAAGTACGCCTGGGTCACGTCAGCTGCGGGCATGTCAAACACAATTTGTCCATCACGCATGCCGATGATTCGGGCAAAGGATTTGAGCGCCATATCAACATGGTGCAGCGTTGCAATCAACGTCGCGTTCCGTTCAGTTGCTGTTTCAGTCAGGGCTTTGATAGCCTGCTCACTGCGGGACGGATCCAGTGCAGACAACGGCTCATCCACCAGCAACAGCTGCGCGCTAGATACCAAAATACGGGCCAAGCCCACTCGTTGACGTTCACCGCCCGACAAGCGGTCAACCCTGTCAAACAACTTTTCCGACAGGTCAAATCTGGCCAACGCAGCATCCGCAAGGGCGATGTGTGCGGGGTAAAAGAGGCTGCGCAGACTGGCCCAAATTCCCATTTGCGGCAGACGCCCAGCCAGCACAGCGGTCACAACACGCTGACGAGGTGGCAAGGGTGGCACTTGCGGTGCCAAAAACAATGTCCCGCGCAACTTTTGCAGCTTGTTGACAGGCAAGGTCCATGGGTCAACTCGGCCCAAAGTGATAGACCCCGTTGTTGGTTTGAGCGAGCAAGCGATCAATTGCAACAGCGTGGTTTTACCGGCGCCAGATGGCCCAATGATGGCAATATGCTCGCCAGCCTGAACGCTCACAGAAATGTGGCGCACCGCGTCAGGCACACTGCCCTTGGCCATGGGGTGGCGGGCCGATGTATCGGCCAAAACAACCTGCACGCTGCTTACTTGAGCAAACCGGCGCTGCGCGCTGCTGCTTCAATACCGCGGTAGTTCTCTGGCACCGTGGCAATGTAGCGGCTGGCACGATTCAGGTCCAGAATTTCTTTGCCTTCAGGGGTCTTGGGATCAATGTCAAGCAACGCTTTCTTCACACGCTCGCGTTGTGCGGCTGGCATGTCAGCATGCACTGACCAGTTGTAGTTGTAGTACCCTGGCGTGGTAAAGAAAACTACCGCATCCTTGTCAGTCACTTTGCCTTCCTTAACGAATTTGTTCCACACCGTGATGTCAAGCGCGGCAGCGTCTACTTTGCCACTGACAACTGAAGCAATCGTGGCGTCATGCGCACCCGAATAAGCCACGCGCCTAAAGTCTTTGTCCGGGTCAATTTTGGCGTCCAGCAAAAAGCTGCGCGGCATTAAGTGGCCAGAGGTTGAAGACTGCGAACCAAAACTGACTTGTTTGCCTTTCAAATCGGCCAGTGTTTTAATTCCTGAATCCGGCTTGGTGATAAAGACCGACTGAAACTTGGTGTCCTCTTCGCGCTGGGCAATGGGCACAATTTTGCCGCCAGAGCGCACGCTGGCCTGCACAAATGTAAATCCGCCAAACCACACCATATCAACCTGCTTGTTAACCAGCGCTTCAACGGCCGCGGGGTAGTCAGACACCGGCGTAAACTCGACCTTTTGTCCTAACCTGGCTTCCAGGTATTTGACGATCGGCCCAAACTTGCGGGTCTGCTCGGTAGCCGCCTCTTCAGGGATCGTGGTGACCCGAAAAACGGTTTGTGAAAAAGATAAGCTGGCCAGGCCTGAAACGGCTAGCGCCAAAAGTGATTTGAGAAGAGTGCGACGCATAAACAGGCTCCGATACGTATCGTGGGTAAAGAAGATTCCGATTCTCGCAGGTCTGCCACTTTTGCGTAAACCGGCTTTATATTTCGCCGCTTGTATTAAGGGGCAGACCACAAGTTTTGGCATACTGCACAGGCCAAGCTTTGACGGTTTGTTAGATGATTGATGTCAAGCTTTAAATTCTAAAACGCACTACCCAATTTAAAAAGCATGCCTGATCTGGCTGAACAAATTCGCGAAGCGCTGTCAATGTTTGCGCGTCATGGCACTGCGCCAGCGTTGATTGGTGGCTTGGCAGTGGTTGCGCACCGCGTGGTGCGCGCTACCCAAGATATAGATTTTCTGCTGGAAGCAGAAGCGGCGGATCAGGTGCATGAGGCGCTGCTTGAGTTGGGCTACAAGTGCCTGCACCGCAGTGAAGACGCTGCCAACTACGTACGCGTTAACGAAGGTCTTGATTTGCTGTATGCGCACCGACCCCTTGCCCGCCGCTTGCTTGCCCAGGCAACAGAGCGCGACACACCAATGGGACGCCTGCGGGTCGTGAGCGTTGAAGGGCTTATAGGCTTCAAACTGCAAGGCTACGTTAACGATGCCACCCGGCTGCGCGACCTGGATGACATTCGTGCGCTTGTGAAAGTACACCGCACATCGCTCGACCTTTCTCAGTTGCGCGAATACTTCGTATTGTTCAATCAACTTCAATTGCTAAATGAACTCATTGCATGACCTAACGCGTGGTTCGCTGGCTAAAAGCCAAACTGCAACAAGCAGCTCAAGTTCAGCAACTGGTTCCCGACCGGTGCTGGTGCGCGAAGCGGGGGTGCCTTTTTGTCCGTCCTCCGGCAACATTGACCCGTTCGCCGAGTGGCTGAGCCTCATGGAAGTTGTGCAAATGCTGTGCCCCGCATGGCCTGTGCGTGACAAGCCAATGCTGGGTAAACAATGGAGAATATGAATGCGACTTTGGCCCAGTTTGGTGACTACGGCGATCTCGCCAGGGTGTCGCCGGTGTGGATGTCGATCATGCCACTGGTGGCAAGCTTTACGACTTTACGACTTTGAGCTTGCGGCCTTCCCTCTTAGCCGTACTAAGTTAAGGCAGCGCGCTTAGCCCAAGCTCCTTAAGAAAAGCGTTGTGCTTTTGCTTTGCTGTTGCAATTGTCTTTTCAATGTTGACCAGCTCGCCATTCAGGGCTTGCAGGTCAACGTCTGCCTCGCTTACCGCCGTGCTGATGTAGCGTGAGATATTCAGGTTGAAGTCGTTCTTTTCAATCTCCGCCATCTCAACCCGGCGGGCATAGCGCGGCGCTTCCTTGCGGAATTGATAGGTTTCGATGATTTTGGCAATGTGGTCATCGGTTAGCTGGTTCTGGCGCTTGCCTTTGACAAAGTGTTCAGCCGCGTTGATAAACAGCACATCCTCTGGCTTTTTGCATTTTTTGAGCACCAAAATACACACGGGGATGCCAGTGGAATAAAACAGGTTAGACGGCAGTCCAATCACCGTGTCAATGTGGCCATCAATCAAAAGCTTTTTGCGGATGCGCTCTTCCGCCCCACCCCGGAACAGCACGCCGTGCGGCAAGATGATGGCCATCACGCCCTCGTCTTTCAAAAAGTGAAAGCCATGCAGCAAAAAGGCAAAGTCCGCTGCCGACTTGGGTGCCAGGCCATGGTTTTTAAAGCGTACGTCGTCTCCCATGGCCTCTGTCGGTTCCCAGCGGTAGCTGAATGGCGGGTTGGCCACGATGGCATCGAACGAAGGCTTTTTGGCAGGGTTCAGCTCACGCAATATGTCCCAGTCGTTGGTCAGCGTGTCGCCATGAAAGATTTCAAACTCAGTGTCCTTTACCCCGTGCAGCAGCATGTTCATGCGGGCCAGGTTGTAGGTGGTGATGTTCTTTTCTTGGCCGTAAATCCTGCCGATGGTGCCGCCAGCTTCCTTGGTCTTCTGGCGGACGTTCAACAATAGCGAACCTGAGCCACACGTAAAGTCCATCACACTGTCAAGACGCTGTTTTACGCCCGTCTTGGGCTCCTGGCTGTCCAGCGTCACTATTGCTGAGAGGATGTCAGAGATTTGCTGCGGCGTGTAAAACTCACCTGCCTTTTTACCTGAACCTGCAGCAAATTGGCCAATCAGGTATTCATAAGCATCACCCAGCGTGTCCAACTTGTCAGAAAACTCTGCCAGCCCATCGGCAATCTTTTTAATGATGTTGCACAGCTTGGCGTTGCGCTCGGGGTAGCCTTTGCCCAGCTTGGACGAACCCAGGTCGATTTCAGAAAACAAGCCTGCAAACGTGCTCTCAAAAGACTCGGTCTCGATGTACTTGAACCCAGCTTGCAGCGTTTTAAGCAGCTCATCATTTTGGGTGCGAGCCATATTGGCAATGCTGCTCCACAAGTGCTGCGGCTGCACCACGTAGTGCACCTTGCGGCGCATTTGCTTTTCAAACGCCGTCACATCTGCCGGGTTGTTGGCGTACCAGAGCGCCAGCGGCACGGGGCGCGCATTGATGTCGTCCTTTTTTTCCACCTGAGGGTAATCACTGCCCAACTCTTTTTTGGCTGCTGCCTCGTAGTTGTCAGACAGGTAGCGCAAGAACAGAAAAGACAGCATGTAGTCGCGGAAGTCGTCTGCATCCATGGCTCCGCGCAGTTGGTCGGCAATGGCCCAAAGGGTGTTACCCAGTTGTTTTTGGTTTTGTTCAGTCATAAATTACAAATTCTCTACCCGGTATTCGCTGTAGCCTTCGTAGTAATAGCTCACGTCGATGCCTTTCATGTACAGCTCGCGGTCATTAACTTTGTCAATCAGCGCATTTTTAAGCAGATGTTTGATTTCCAGATCTTTCACAACGCTGCGCTCAATGGCCGACAAATACTCGGCTTTGTCCACTGCGTTCCAATCAATCACCTGATGGATTTCTTTTTTCAGCATCAAGTCCAACCAGATGCGCGTGGCGCGCCCATTGCCTTCGCGAAACGGATGGGCAACGTTCATCTCCACGTATTTTTCAATGATTTGGTCAAAATTAAGTTGCGGCATGTCGCTGATGTGCTGCAGCGACTGCTGTAAATACATGACGGGTGCAAACCGAAAATTGCCTTTGGCCAGATTGACATCGCGAACCTGCCCGGCAAACGCATACACCTCACCGAACAGATAAGCATGGATATACGCAAGGCCGGCAAAAGTGCCCACTTCCACGAGGTCGATGTCGCCGCTTTCAAACAACTGCTTGGCTTTTTGCTTGCTCAGTTTTTCTTCTGCCCGGTTGAGCTCAATCTGGCTTGTCAGGTGAAGTTTGTTGTCTAAGACCATGGAGTGTCCTTTGCTGTGGAGGTAGGTCGTTTGTGGAGTGTCATGGTTTGGGGCGATTCTTGACCGTGTTTTCCAGCGCTTTCAATTCGGCTTCGTCTTGCGCGTCCGCAACCTGGGCTTCCTCCGATTTGCGGCGTTGGTCAAAGTCCAGATACAGCGGGTCCAGCTTTTGCTCCATGCGAGCATGACTGACAGACCCGGCACCGCTGAGCAGCGGAAAACCGTTGGACACGACGACCTGCCCCACGTTCTCTCGCCAGAAACTCATGCTGATGATGGTTTGCCGCTTGGCACGCAGCTCTGCCGTTTCCAGGAAGATGACCACCAGCCGGTTCAGGGTGTCGACTTCATCCTCAGTCAGGTAATTTTTGGCCACCACAATGTCCTGCTTGCGCACCAGGGCACCTCTCCAGCTCAGCAAGCCAAAATGTGGGTCCTCAGGATTGGCGCGGCTCACAATCAGCTCCGCTGCCGTCTTTTGAGTCACCGCATACAGCAGCAGGTTTTGCACCGTGGCAAAGAAGGTCTGTGTCGTCTCGTCCGACTTGTCGTAGTCCGCCGCCAGCGCAAACAGGTCGCGCACCTTTTGGTAAAAGCGCTTTTCCGAGGCCCGTATGTCCCGAATGCGCGCCAGCATCTCGTCAAAATAGTCCGGGCGGCCATCCGGGTTCTTCAGCCGCTCGTCATCCATCACAAAGCCCTTGACCAGGTACTCCTTAAGCACCGTGGACGCCCAGCGGCGGAACTGCACACCCCGCGGCGAACGCACACGGTAGCCCACGGCCAGGATGGCGTCGAGGTTGTAGAGCGTGACGTGGCGCTGCACTGCTCTAATGCCCTCGGTTTGAACTACCGAGGATTCCTCGGTAGTTGCCTCACGGCTCAGTTCCTCGTCCGCATACAGATTTTTCAGGTGCAGACCAATGTTGTCTGTGGTGACGTCAAACAGCTCAGCCATTTCTCGCTGGGAAAGCCAAACTGTTTGATCTTTGGCATGCAGCTGAATGCGGCTTTTGCCGTCCTCCGTGGTGTATAGGATTACGGCGCTCATATGTTTGCTATTTCCGTAGATGGGAAAAGCTGCTGCATCAGCCCTTTTTTGTGGGTTTTGAGAGTTTCGAGTTCTTGAGTGGCGGCGGTGATGAGGGTGTCGAGGGAGGTGAGACAGTCGGCGATGCGTTGTTGTTCGGGCTTTTTGGGATACAGAAGCATCACACCTCCGACATCTACTTGCCCGATTGTTGTCATGGTTGCTGATTTGCCTCGGGCGATGAGTTGTGCGCGTATTGACTCTGTCTTGAAAAGATAGTGGCCAAACAGCGGGACGACTTTGTTAGTGTCGCTTCTGAACCTGATCAGATGGCCGTCAAAAGTAACGTCACTGGAACTTCCCAGATAAATGTTGGATACAGCAATGCCTGACTTAACCAAAGATGAGCGTGTGAAGAATATGTCGCCTTGTTTTACCTGATTTTTTTCAAATTCGGAAACCGAGAGTTCTAGCAGCGACAGGCGTGCTTCGATGATCGTGGTCTCTATATACATGTCTAAGACGTTGATCAGTTTGTAGCCGGTGCCAACCTTCTTCGGATCATTGAAAACACCGTTACTTAGACCGACGCTGCTCAGCCCATTAAGCTGACTCTCCACCCATTCCCCGGCGTTTTGGAATTCGGGAAAGCGCAGACGCGGCTGGGTTTCGCCTTCGAGGGGGAAAAGCTGCTGCATCAGCCCTTTTTTATGGGTCTTGAGCGCGTTCACTTTGCGGGCTTGCGCGGCGATCAGTTCGTCCAGGGAACTCAGGCAAGCGGAGATTTTTTGTTGTTCGGCGATGAGTGGCGGGACGGGGAAACGGAAATCCTCAAGTACAGAGTTGGTGAGGTTGTTTATGTTGCCGCCTGCGATTAGGTCTGCGATGTACTTCTGATAACTATTAAGATGAAATGCGATTTTTACAAATGCAAACTTAGGTCGGAAAAATGAGCAGAAAGCACCAACTGTGATGCCGCCTTCATATTCACCAAAATATTCACCACTTTTGCCAACCAGTGCCTTACTGCCATTAGACATACAAATCACGATATCACCCGCTTGAAGGCGAAGCGCCTCTGGGCATCGCTTACCAACAAAAACCAAGTCTTGATCAAGCACCAAGCTTCCATCTTGAACATTCGTTGACCTTAGAACAAGCAACCCTGTAGGCGCAACATCGTCTGAGCAATACGTCAGCCCCCTAGTCAATTGACCTGTGGAACCCAGTCGCATCGATTCCCACTCCCTCTCCTCTCGAAACTCCGGAAACCGTAGCTTAGGCACCAATGCCTTCCC
>JAYURC010000031.1:0-4361 GCA_043756405.1 Polaromonas sp. | reverse complement strand
GCGACTTTATCTGGACGGGTGGCGACTGCCACATTTATAGCAACCACGCCGATCAGGTGGCGCTGCAGTTAAGTCGTGAGCCCCTGCCCTACCCCAAGCTGATTATCAAACGTCAACCCGCATCAATTTTTGATTACGAATTTGATGATTTTGAATTTGTAAATTACCAGCACCACCCGGCCATCAAAGCGCCTGTTGCTGTTTAAGTCATGCAGGTCAACATGATTTTCGCCCGATCCGCCAACGGCGTTATTGGCAACAACAACGCTATGCCCTGGCACCTGCCGGAAGATCTGGCGCACTTTAAAAAGGTCACCCTGGGCAGCCCGGTCATCATGGGACGAAAAACATGGGACTCGCTACCCCCAAGATTTCGTCCGCTGCCAGGTCGCACCAACGTGGTTATCACGCGGCAAGCCGATTGGCAGGCAGCTGGCGCATTAACGGCAGGCAGTCTGCAAGAGGCGCTGGCACTTTGCCATACTTCAGCCGAAGTCTGGATCATCGGTGGTGCGCAAATTTACGCCCAGGCTGAACCGTTGGCGCACCGGATTGAAGTCACCGAGATTGCCCAAGATTTTGTCGGCGATGCCTATGCGCCCGTGCTGGGCTCCGACTGGCTCGAATCTGCGCGTAAGCAGCACGTAAGCGCGGGTGGCATGGCCTTTAGTTTTGTCACCTATTTGCGCGGTGACCCGGCAACGCCGAAGCCTTGAAGACGCTATATATTTGATAGCTGCTAGCACTTGTATCTATTGCGCTAAAGCCATATTTAACACATAAAAACATCCTGAAATGACCAAAATTGCCACCTGGAATGTTAATTCACTGTCTGTACGGCTACCGCAGGTGATTGACTGGCTGGCCGCCAATCCGGTGGATGCGCTGTGCTTGCAAGAGCTCAAACTGACTGACGAAAAATATCCGTTCGCGGCGCTTGAAGATGTGGGTTATCACAGTGCAGCTTTTGGGCAAAAAACCTACAACGGCGTGGCGATTTTGAGCCAAACGCCACTGCGCGCTGTGGTGAAAAACATCGTCGGCTTTGCAGACGAGCAGTCCCGCGTGATTAACGCAACGCTCGACACGCCGCAAGGCGAGTTGCGCCTGGTCAACGGCTACTTTGTTAACGGCCAGGAGCCGGGCAGTGAAAAGTTCACCTACAAAATGAAGTGGCTGGATGCGTTGAATGCCATGCTAAAAAATGAGCTGGCTACCCATGCCAAGCTGTTGCTGCTCGGCGACTTCAACATCACCGTCGACGACCGCGACACCTACGACCCGGTGGGCTTGCGCGAGACGATTCACCACACCACCGAGGAGCGCCAGCATTTTCAGGGCTTGATTGACTTGGGGTTGACAGACGCCTTCAGAATGTTTGAGCAACCGGACAAAAGCTACTCATGGTGGGATTACCGCGAATTTGCTTTCCGTCGTAACCGCGGTTTGCTGATTGACCGTATTTTGGTCAGTCAAGCACTTAAGCCATGCGTGACGGGTTGCGTGATTGACAAACTGCCGCGTAAAAACGAGCGCCCTAGCGACCACACGCCAGTTGTTGTTGAACTAGGTGAAAACTGATCACTGAAGCCAGTGACAGCCTGGAAACCGATTTAAATCAAACGGGGGCCGCGGAACTGGCTTTGCCAGGCCGCAGGCGCAGCGGCCCTCTCGGAGGGCAGAACGCTACACAGTGAGCGACCGTGGGGGCCACATTTACTCCAGGTTCAGTTCCTGAATCTTGCGGGTGATTGTGTTGCGACCAATGCCCAGCTTGTGTGCAGCCTCAATTCGCCGTCCGCGCGTGCTTTGAAGCGCGGTCTGGATCAGTCTGGTCTCAAACCGGCGGCTAAGAACGTCCCACACGTCTGTGCTGCCGTTGGCAAGCAGGTCTAGCGCCTCAGATTCGAGGCTTGCCTCCCAACTATTAGAGCCGTTAGCGTGAGCTGAAACCGGCTCAGGCGAAGGCGTTGCTACAAATTGTTCGATAGGCGCGTCATGCGCGTCGCCAGTAAAGCCAGGCGCAGCTTGTTGTGGCTGCGCAGTAACTGCAGCCTCTGGCGTTGCACCCAACACTTCAGGTGGCAAATCTTTTGTCTCAATCACTTGTGCTGGCGCCATGACCGTCAGCCAATGGCAGATATTTTCAAGCTGGCGAACGTTGCCCGGAAAACCAAATTTGCTAAGGTGCTGCAACGCGGCATCAGAGATGCGTTTGTGCTCCACCCCAAGCTGCTTGGCGCTTTGCTGCAAGAAATGCCGCGTCAGGGCAAACACGTCCTCGCGCCGCTCGCGCAGCGCCGGCAAGCGCAGCCGAATCACATTCAACCGGTGGTATAAATCCTCGCGGAACACGCCATCTTTAACGCGCTGCTCCAGGTCCTGATGCGTGGCAGCTATCACGCGCGGGTTGGCCTTGATGGCATTGTGCCCGCCCACCCGATAAAAATGCCCGTCGCTCAGCACACGCAGCAAACGCGTTTGCAAGTCGAACGGCATGTCGCCAATTTCATCGAGAAACAACGTGCCGCCTTCGGCTTGTTCAAACCGCCCGCGTCGCATGGTTTGTGCGCCGGTAAAAGCGCCACGCTCGTGGCCAAACAATTCGCTCTCGAGTAAATCTTTTGGAATTGCTGCAGTATTGATAGCAATGAATGGACCATTTGCGCGGCTTGAGTGCTTATGCAATGCCTTGGCCACCAGCTCTTTGCCCGAGCCTGACTCGCCCGTGATCATGACCGTCACGTTGCTTTGGCTCAAACGGCCAATGGCCCTGAACACGTCTTGCATGGCAGGTGCCTGGCCAAGCATTTCAGGCGCGGCAGCCATGCGTTCTTCCGTAACTTCTTCACGCTGGCTTTCTTCGACGGCGCGGCGAATCAGCTCAACAGCCTTGGGTACGTCAAACGGCTTTGGCAGGTACTCAAACGCGCCGCCCTGAAAGCTTGAGACCGCACTGTCGAGGTCAGAAAATGCCGTCATGATGATGACGGGCAAGCCAGGCAGTTTTTGTTTGACTTTTTCCAGCAGATCCAGCCCCGAGCCACCCGGCATACGGATGTCACTCACCAGGATTTGCGGGCCTTTGTCATCGCCTGCCCCATCAAGCTCAGCCAGGGCGGCCAGCACTTCACGCGGGTTGGTAAAGCTGCGGGTTGGCAAGTCTTCGCGTAGCAGCGCTTTTTCCAGCACGAAGCGAATCGACTGGTCATCATCAACAATCCAGATGGGCTTCATGCTTATATCCCTTTGGAATTTATCCAATGTGTGTCTGTGAAAAATTCATAGCGCAGACATCTCAGCCGCCCTCACGGAAGAGGTATCAGCAGCTTGAAATCTGTTCGCCCCGGGATACTTTCGCACTCAATCAAGCCGTGGTGCTGCTGCACAAAAGTTTGTGCCAGCGTCAGCCCCAAGCCTGAACCACCTTCCCGCCCTGATATCAGCGGGTAGAAAATGCGGTCTTTCAAAGCGCTAGGCACGCCCGGTCCGTTGTCAATAACATGCAATTCCAGTGCCAAGCGATAGCGCTGCTTGCCAAATGTCACCTGCCGGGCGATGCGGGTCTTGAAAATGATCTGCGCATCACCCGCAGCGATGCGCTCATTCAGTGCCTGCGCCGCATTGTGGGCGATGTTGATCACGGCCTGAATCAGCTGCTCACGGTCGCCGCGAAAGTCAGGGATTGAAATGTCGTAGTCCCGGTTAAAGCGCAGACCTTTGGGAAATTCAGCCAATATCAGCGACCGGACACGCTCGCAAACTTCATGAATGTTCACGTCGCCCACCAGGTGTGGCCTGCGGTGCGGTGCAAGCAGGCGGTCCACCAGCGACTGAAGGCGGTCAGCCTCGTGGATGATGACCTGGGTGTATTCGGTTAATGACTTGTCGATGTCCATTTGCAGCAACTGCGCCGCCCCACGAATGCCACCCAGCGGGTTTTTGATTTCGTGCGCCAGGTTACGGATCAGCTCCTTGTTGGCCTGGGCCTGGTCCATCAGGCGTTCCTCGCGGTCTTGCTTGGCTTGCTGCTCTTGCGGTAGCAACTCAACAATCGCTTCGCCCGGCGTGTCAGTTTGCGCAACCACCACGTGCACTGGCATCGGCTCATGACCCAGGCGATTCAAAAAGGCGTCATAACGCAGTGCGGCAAACTCATTACTGCCCGCGCCGACCAGCGCATTTTGCAGAATGTGGGGTTCGATAAAGCAGTCCGGCAACTGCGAGCCTTCAATCATGCGGCGCGACAACCCCAAGGCGTCTTCTAAAGCAGCGTTGGCAAACACCACAATGCCGTCGGTACGCACTACCGCCACAAGCGTAGCCAGCAGGTCAAACGCCTGAAAGCGCGGCTGCTGTTT
>JAYURC010000030.1:0-10951 GCA_043756405.1 Polaromonas sp. | reverse complement strand
CCCTGGAACAACCTGAACTTGTACTTGCCGCTGAGCTTGCCAAACGCAATGACCGAACCGCTGAACGTAATTGCGCCAATTGCCGCACCCAGGAAAAGCTCAAGACGGTTGCCAAATGGAATAGGTGCGCCTTTGGCTGAAATCCCAAACGCATAAGGCTCGGCCACCGCTGCAACGGCAATAAATACCGCAGCCAGTCCAATCATCGAATGCATGAAGGCTACCAGCTCAGGCATTTTGGTCATTTCGACGCGCCTGGCCATCAGCGTGCCAGCTGCACCGCCGACCACCAGTGCGACCAGCAGATAGGCCATACCCTGCAAGTTACCTCCTGAAATTTCAAGAATCAGCGCGCCAGTTGTCAGGACGGCAATCGTCATCCCGACCATGCCAAACAAGTTACCGCGCAAAGATGTGGTCGGGTGACTTAAACCTTTAAGGGCTTGTATAAAAAAGACAGAAGCTACCAAGTACAGCAGCGTGACGATGTTCATGCTCATTTAGAAGCTCCCAGAAGATTGCATGCGAGCAATCGTTTAGAGTTACGCCATTCAGAAAGATAAAAGCCTGCATTAAGCCCAAAAAAAGCTATCAAAACAGCACGCACTCCACTGGTTTCTATACTTCCCATCGTCCAAAACGAAAGCTGCTTGATAAATGGGAAAAGAGAAGATAACAATGCTATGCCGTACATAACGGCAATAAACAACAATCTGTTTTTACTCATCACTTTCTCTCCTTCTTCTTGAACATCTCCAGCATGCGACGTGTGACCAAAAACCCGCCAAACACATTGACCGCCGCCAGCACCACAGCCAGAAAGCCCATGGTTTTACCGAGCGGTGTTTCCGTCAGCGCAGCAGCCAGCATGGCGCCCACGATGACGATGGCAGAAATGGCATTGGTCACCGCCATCAGCGGCGTGTGCAGCGCTGGCGTGACAGTCCACACCACGTGGTAGCCCACGTAGATGGCAAGCACAAAAATAATCAGATTCAGGATGGTAGGTGACACGGCTTCCATTTTTACTTCCTTTTTTTCAATTTAAATCCCGTTCGCCCTGAGCTTGTCGAAGGGGTCTTTGCTTTTTTTTCGGCTTCGACAGGGTCAGCCCGAACGGGTTCAGGCTTTACGTTTGACTTCGCCTGCCTGCGTCATCAGGCAAGCCGCCACGATGTCGTCGGCCATGTCGATGTTCAAAGCGCCTTCTTTGGTGATGATGAGCTTTAAAAAGTCGAGCAGGTTGCGTGCGTACAGCGCGCTGGCGTCTGCAGCCACCAAAGATGCGATGTTTGTCTCGCCAATCAGCGTTACGCCATGTTTGACCACAGTTTTACCGGGCTCTGTCAGTGGGCAGTTACCGCCTTGGGGTGCAGCCAGGTCAACAATCACGCTGCCCGGCTTCATGGCTTTAACCATGTCTTCGGTCACCAGCACAGGCGCTGCACGGCCAGGGATGAGCGCAGTGGTGATGACGATGTCGGCATTGGCCACGCGCTTGGCCACTTCCCCCGCTTGGCGTGCCAGCCAGCTCGGCGGCATGGGCTTGGCATAGCCGCCCACGCCCACAGCGGCTTCACGCTCTTCGTCGGTCTCATACGGCACATCAATAAACTTGGCACCCAGCGATTCAACCTGTTCTTTCACACTCGGGCGCACGTCGCTGGCCTCAATGACTGCGCCCAGGCGCTTGGCGGTGGCAATGGCTTGCAGGCCCGCCACACCAACACCCAAAATCACCACACGGGCGGCTTTGACGGTTCCCGCAGCGGTCATCAGCATGGGCATGAAGCGCTGGTAAGCGTTGGCCGCCACCATCACTGCCTTGTAGCCGGCGATATTGGCTTGCGACGACAGCACGTCCATGCTTTGCGCGCGACTGGTGCGCGGAGCCGCTTCAAGCGCAAATGAGGTGAGCTGTGCGGTTGCCAAGCGCTGCAGGCCGACTGCATCAAACGGGTTCAACATGCCGACCAGTACGCCGCCAGATTTGACGTGCGGGATTTCACTGTCCAGCGGGCAGCGCACTTTGAGCACGATGTCTGCGGCATAAGCGCCTGCTGCATCGGTAATTTCGGCTCCGACGGCGGCATAAGCATCGTCGGGCACGCTGGCAGCAACGCCTGCGCCGGCCTGCACACGAATAGTGTGCCCCTGAGCTTTGAGTTTTTTGGCCGTTTCCGGCGTGATGGCGACGCGCGTTTCGCCGTCCATGATTTCAGCAGGTACCCCTATCAGCATGGGTTTCTCCTCAAGTAGACGTTGATTTTTTCGGGCTTTTTGGTTTGCTGTCAAGCTTACATGAGTTTTTCAGTGGCTCCGAATGGGTATTCCATAGCAATAACAGTCAAATGTCACATTCAGTTGACCCCGATTTTTCAAGCAGGTACGGCGCTACGCACCGTCGCAAAATTGGGTCCGACCCCCATAAGCCGCGGGGGCGCTACTTCGCGGTGGGCATGACAAATTCAGCACCTTTGCCAATGCTTTCAGGCCAGCGCTGCATGATGGATTTTTGCTTGGTGTAAAAGCGCACGCCTTCTTCGCCGTAGGCGTGCGTGTCGCCAAACAGGCTTTTCTTCCAGCCACCAAAGCCGTGCCAGGCCATGGGTACAGGAATCGGCACATTGATGCCGACCATGCCGACCTGAATGCGCCTTGAAAATTCGCGTGCTACATGGCCGTCGCGGGTAAAGCAGCTCACGCCGTTGCCAAACTCGTGGGCGTTGATCAGGTCTACCGCCGCTTTCAAGTCCTTGACGCGTACGCAGCCCAGCACCGGGCCAAAAATCTCTTCTTTGTAGATGCGCATATCGGGCGTCACGTGGTCAAACAGGGTGCCGCCCATCCAGTAACCGGCCTCGCAACCTGCGCCCGCGTCTTTGCCGGTAAAAGTGCGCCCATCGACCAATAATTTCGCGCCTTCTTCAACACCCAGATCGATATAGCCTGTAATGCGCTTGTGCGCGCTGCTGGTGACGATGGGGCCCATTTCGGCATCCAGGTTCACGCCGTTTTTAATCACCAGCGTTTGGGCTCTTGCTGTCAGCATCGGCAGCAAACGCTCGGCTACATCACCGACCAGAACTGCGACAGAAATCGCCATGCAGCGCTCGCCAGCCGAGCCGTAACCCGCGCCAATCAATGCATCCACCGCTTGTTCAAGGTCAGCATCGGGCATAACGACCATGTGATTTTTGGCCCCGCCCAGCGCTTGCACGCGTTTGCCGTGGTGCGCGCCAGTCTCATAGATGTAGTTGGCGATTGGGGTCGAGCCGACGAACGACATCGCCTTGACGTCGGGGTGGACAAGCAGCGCATCCACCGCCTCCTTGTCGCCCTGCACAACATTAAATACGCCATCAGGCAGCCCGGCCTGCTGGAGCAATTCAGCCATGAACAAGCTGGCGCTCGGGTCAATCGGGCTGGGTTTCAAAATGAATGTATTTCCAGCTGCAATCGCAACTGGAAACATCCACATCGGCACCATTACCGGAAAGTTAAAGGGCGTGATGCCCGCCACCACGCCCAGCGGTTGCCTCAGCGTCCAGTTGTCGATGCCAGTGCTGACCTGATCAGTGAAATCGCCTTTAAGAAGCTGCGGTATGCCGCAGGCAAATTCCACATTGTCAATGCCGCGGGACACCTCGCCCTGAGCGTCAGTAAACACCTTGCCGTGCTCGGCCGTAATCATGTGCGCCAGCTTGTCTTTGTGCAGATTCAGCAGCTCTAAAAACTTGAACATGACTCGCGCCCGGCGAATCGGCGGTGTGTCAGCCCAGGCCGGGAAAGCGGCGTGAGCACTTGCTACCACTGCATTCACGTCGGCGGCGTTGGCCAGCAACACCTGGCCTGTGATGGCACCCGTCGCGGGGTTAAACACCGGCTGGCACCGCCCAGAAGTGCCGATGGCACCTTTGCCGCCAAGGAAGTGACCAATGACCGGGACAGTATTTGAAGAGCTGACAGACATGAGGATCTTTCGTAAATAGCAGCGCGAACAACATTCAAAAGGAAATTGAACCGGTTGTTTTAAACCAGTTTAGTGGGTTACGGCCTGCTTTTCTCAAAACGGGCAGTCTGATGGCAAGCATCTGGCATGCCGGATACTTGAAGTGATAATCAAATTCGGTTACAAATAATTTGCTGTAAAACTAATAGCACGCATCGCCAGTAATACATCGATATTGTTCACTTTCCGACATCCAGAATAACCAGTTTTAAAGACTTTTTGGACGTACTCATATGACCAGACACTTCAAGCCCAGCGTCACTGTTGCAGCCGTGATTGCTCAAACCTTTGACGGCATCCAGAAATTCTTGCTCGTTGAAGAAGAAACCCGAGATGGCCTGAAGTTGAACAATCCGGCGGGGCATCTCGATCCAGGCGAAAGCCTGATGCAAGCCTGCACGCGCGAGACGCAGGAAGAAACCGCTTTTCACTTTACGCCGACCCAAGTGGTGGGCATTTATATGTCGCGTTTTCAGCGCGCCAGTGCCACTGATGCACATGGCGAAGAGGACATCACCTATCTTCGCTTTGCCTTTTGCGGTGACCTTGGCGCGCATGCGGCGGGCCAGGCGCTGGACGAGGGGATTGTGCGGACAGTCTGGTTAACGGCGGATGAGATTCGGGGCTGCGTTGCGCGTCACCGGAGCCCGTTGTTGTTGAAATGTGTGGAGGACTATTTGGCTGGGCAGGCGTTTGATTTGGGGTTGATTGAGACAGATGTTTCTGTGTTTTCTGTCTGATTTGATTTTTGGTTTGTGCGCCTTGCTAGGTTTGCCGGGAGTCGCCCGGCAGCGAGTCATTTTTCTTTGCTTCGCCAAAGAAAAGTAACCAAAAGAAAGGCGACCCGCAGTCTGGGCCGCTTTGCGGTTCCTTGAAAAAGCTGAAGGAGCCGGAGAATCTAGAAACTAGCCAGCTTCGCTGTCGTCGGACATCTGGATTTTTTAATCCGTGTCCCTCAGCTTTTTCAAGCCCAGCCAGGACGGGTTGGGGAAACAGATTCGGATGCGGAATCGGGGAGGCCCTCACCCCTGCCCTCTCCCAGAGGGAGAGGGAGTGAAGTCCGAATCAGCTTTCGCTCACCATTTTTCTCCCAACCCGTCCTGGCTGAGGTGAGGAGCACAGGGAAAAGCGGATCAGGGCGCGCACTTGTCTGAGGCAATAGCCGAGTTTGTGCGTGACCCCGCTTTTCACGAGCACCGCAACGTGCCCGAAGCGAAGCGTAGGGACTCAGACTGCGGGTCGCCTTTTCTTTTGCTTACTTTACTTTTGGCGAAGCAAAAGAAAAGTGAGTTGCCGCCGGGCAACCCCCGGCAAACCAAGCAAGGCATAACGCTATAAATAACAGAGCTACTCGCGCTCATATTAATTGACCCACAGCCCAAAAGCACCCTAAAAACATATAAAAATACAACAAACCCGATAATCACCCCATGCCCACCCCCCCAACCCGCAAACAAAGAATCGTCGTCGGCCTGAGCGGTGGCGTCGACTCCGCAGTGACTGCTTACTTGCTGAAGAAGCAGGGCCATGAGGTCATCGGCATTTTCATGAAAAATTGGGAGGGCGATGACAGCGACGAGTTTTGCTCATCAAATGTTGATTTCGTCGACGCCGTAGCCGTGGCTGATGTACTGGGCATTGAAATTGAGCACGTCAACTTTGCTGCTGACTACAAAGACCGCGTCTTTGCTGAATTTTTGCGCGAATACGAGGCGGGCCGCACGCCCAACCCCGACATCCTGTGCAATGCCGAGATCAAGTTCAAGGCATTTTTAGACCACGCCATGCGGCTGGGCGCCTCAAGCATCGCGACGGGTCATTACGCACGTGTTCGGCAAAATGAGTCTACCCAGCTTTTTGAGCTGCTCAAAGGCTTGGATCCGGCCAAAGATCAGAGCTATTTTTTGCACCGCCTGAACCAGGCGCAGCTGTCAAAAACGCTGTTCCCGGTGGGGGAACTTAAAAAAACCGAAGTCCGCCGGATCGCCGATGAAATTGGTCTGCCGAACGCAAAGAAAAAAGACTCCACCGGCATTTGCTTTATTGGTGAGCGGCCGTTCCGTGATTTTTTAAACCAGTACATCGCCAAAGCACCCGGCCCCATCAAAAGCGATACCGGGCGGGTCGTGGGTGAGCATGTGGGACTGAGTTTTTATACGCTGGGCCAGCGTGCTGGGTTGGGAATTGGTGGGGTAAAGGCCAAAGGCGCAGCGCTAAAAGCGATTCAAGCCAACGGCCAGCGTGGCCTGGGGGCGCATGAGCCCTGGTTTGTTGCCCGCAAAGACATGGCCGCCAACACGTTGTGGGCGGTACAAGGCCACAACCACCCATGGCTGCAATCGACCCAATTGACTGCGCAAAATTGCAGTTGGGTCGCTGGCAGGGAGCCAGCGCAAGGCGAGCTGGCCGCTAAAACCCGCTACCGCCAGGCTGACGCAGTTTGCCAATTGGTCAGTGCCGACACCACCGCTTGCAAGCTGGTGTTTCAAGACGCGCAGTGGGCCGTCACGCCTGGCCAGTCTGCTGTGCTGTACGACGGCGAGGTCTGCCTCGGCGGCGGCGTGATTACCCACAGCAATGTGCAAAATACGCAAAACTAGCCGCGCCAGGGCTGTTTTTGGTAATACTGAAGTGCCAATTTTGCTCATGGGCCAATAAATACCGGTGTAAACAGCTATTGAATTTATAGCAAATTGAAGCGTTGATCCGACTTACTTACAGGCGTCATTCGAGCCGCCATCCACATGGCCTGGCCGGCCTGATGCGCCAAAAACACCCAGGCGTTGCTTCAAAAACAAAAAACCCGCATGAAGCGGGTTTTTTGCGGCAAGAAGGCACCTTTTAAAACGGGATATCGTCATCCATGTCGTCAAAACCACTGGCAGTTTTGGCGGGCGCGGGTTTGGCCGCTGCGGCTGGCCGGGCTGCGGGCGCTCTGGGTGCGCTGTAGCCGCCGTCGTCGCTGTCGGGTGCGCTGCCGCCCATCCCTTGACGACTGCCCAGCATTTGCATCTGGTCCGCGCGAATCTCGGTGGTGAATTTTTCCACGCCGTCTTTGTCTGTCCACTTGCGGGTGCGCAGGCTGCCTTCAATGTAAACCTGCGAGCCTTTTTTTAAATACTGGCCAACAATTTCAGCCAGGCGGCCATTAAAGTTGATGCGGTGCCACTCGGTGGCTTCTTTCATCTCACCGCTGGTTTTGTCCTTCCAGCGGTCGGTGGTGGCAATCGATACATTGGCGATCTGGTCGCCGTTCGGAAAGCTGCGCATTTCAGGGTCTTTGCCCAGGTTGCCGACGATGATGACTTTATTGATTGAGGCCATGGCTATCTCCAAATTGTTCCAATTCAATGCAGTTTAACTGCCTGCCCAAAAGCGCGGATCCATAAAACGCATCTGCGGGGGTTTGGCTATGATTGAATGTTGTCCCAAATTTGGTTGCCCCTTGAACTCTCCCACCGATGGCAAATACCTTGCCAGTGCATTAGCCGCCCAGCGCATCAGCATTCGCGGCGCACGCACGCACAACCTTAAAAATATCGACCTCGATATTCCGCGCAACCAGCTGGTGGTGATTACCGGTTTGAGCGGTTCGGGCAAGTCTTCTCTGGCGTTTGACACACTGTATGCCGAGGGCCAGCGCCGGTATGTGGAAAGCCTGAGCACCTATGCGCGGCAGTTTTTGCAGCTGATGGACAAGCCTGACGTCGACATGATTGAGGGCCTGTCGCCGGCCATTTCAATCGAGCAAAAAGCCACGTCGCACAACCCGCGATCGACCGTTGGCACAGTGACAGAAATTCACGATTATTTACGATTATTATTTGCCCGCGCGGGCACGCCGTATTGCCCAGAACATGACCTGCCGCTGCAAGCGCAAACCGTGAGCGAAATGGTCGACCATGTTTTAAGCCTGCCTGAAGACACCAGGCTGATGATCCTGGCGCCGGTTGCGCGTGAGAAAAAAGGCGAGTTTGTCGAGCTGTTTGCCGAGATGCAAGCCCAGGGTTACGTGCGTTTTCGGGTGGACGGCAAGTCTTATGAGTTTGACGAGTTGCCAAAACTTAAAAAAACCGAGAAGCACAACATTGATGTGGTGATTGACCGCTTGAAGTCACGCACGGATCAAACCCAGCGCTTGGCTGAAAGCTTTGAAGCCGCGCTGCGTCTGGCCGACAGCAAAGCCCTGGCGCTGGAAATGGACACGGGCATCGAGCATCTTTTTAGTGCCAAGTTTTCCTGCCCGGTCTGCAGTTATTCGCTGGCCGACATGGAGCCACGGCTGTTTTCGTTCAATTCGCCCGTTGGCGCTTGCCCCAGCTGCGACGGCCTGGGACACAAGGAGTTTTTTGACCCGGCGCGCATCGTGGCGTTTCCCTCGCTCAGCCTGGCCAGCGGTGCCGTCAAGGGCTGGGACCGGCGCAATGGTTACTATTTTTCGATGCTGGAGAGTCTGGCCAAGCACTACGCGTTTGACATTGAAACCGCATTTGAAAATTTGCCGGTCCATGTGCAGGAAGTGGTTTTATGCGGCTCGGGTGATGAAGAGATCAAGTTCTCGTACATCATGGATTCAGGTGCGTCGCAAGGCAAAAAAACCACCAAAAAGCATGCGTTTGAAGGCGTGATTCGGAACTTTGACCGCCGCTACCGTGAGACAGACTCCAGCACGGTACGCGACGAGCTGGCACGCTACCGCAGCGTTCAACCCTGCCCGGACTGCAACGGCACGCGCCTGCGCAAAGAAGCGCGGCATGTGTACCTGGTGGGCTCGCCTGAGGAAGACGGCACGGTAAAAAAACGGGCGATTTTTGACATCAGCCGCATCACGCTGCGCGAGAGTTTTGCGTATTTTGACCAGCTCAAAATGTCGGGTGCCAAAGGTGAAATCGCTGGCAAAGTGGTACGGGAAATTGGCCTTCGGCTGAAGTTTTTAAACGACGTTGGCCTGAATTATTTGAGCCTGGACAGAAGTGCTGAAACGCTGTCGGGTGGCGAGTCCCAGCGTATCCGGCTGGCCTCCCAAATCGGCTCTGGCCTGACGGGCGTGATGTACGTGCTTGACGAACCCAGCATTGGCCTGCACCAGCGCGACAACGACAGGTTGATTGACACGCTCAAGCACCTGCGCGACATTGGCAACAGTGTGCTGGTGGTCGAGCATGACGAAGACATGATTCGTGCCGCTGACCACGTGATCGACATGGGGCCGGGCGCCGGTATTCATGGTGGCCGGGTGATGGCCCAAGGCACGTATGAAGAAGTCAGAGACAACCCGAATTCACTAACGGGCAAGTACCTGGCGCAAACACTCAAAATTGCGGTGCCCACACACCGAACGCCATGGCTGCCCGTGGTGAAAAAAGAAAGCACATTTACTGTTAAAAAAGGCTCGTACTTTGCGCCCAGCCCGGCGTATGAACGCCGTGCAGCACGTGAGGCGCAGCACCTGGCCACCCTGGGCGACATGCAGGCGCTGCGCGTCATCAACGCCAGTGGCCACAATTTAAAAAGTGTCAGTGTTGAATTCCCGGTTGGGTTGTTGACCTGCGTAACGGGTGTGTCGGGCTCGGGCAAGTCAACACTGGTTAACGACACGCTGTACGCCGCCGTAGCTCGCACGCTTTACCGCGCACACGACGAACCTGCCGCGCATGAGGCCATCGAAGGCATTGAGCATTTCGACAAAGTCATCAATGTCGACCAATCCCCGATTGGCCGCACGCCGCGCAGCAACCCGGCCACGTACACCGGTTTGTTCACCCCCATCCGCGAGTTACTGGCTGAAATGAACACCGCCAGAGAACGTGGCTATGGCGCGGGTCGCTTCAGCTTTAACGTGGCGGGTGGCCGCTGCGAAGCCTGCCAGGGCGACGGTGTGGTGAAGGTGGAAATGCACTTTTTGCCCGACGTGTACGTGCCGTGCGATGTGTGCAAAGGCATGCGCTACAACCGCGAGACGCTGGAGGTGCAATACAAGGGCAAAAACATCGCGCAAATCCTGGATTTGACGGTTGAAGCCGCTGCCGAATTTTTTAAAACCGTACCAACGCTGGCCCGCAAGCTGCACACGCTGCTGGACGTGGGCCTGAGTTACATCAAGCTCGGCCAAGCCGCCACGACGCTGTCGGGCGGAGAGGCTCAGCGCGTCAAGCTGGCGCTGGAGCTGAGCAAAAAAGACACTGGCCGCACGTTGTATATCCTGGACGAGCCAACCACTGGCCTGCACTTTGCCGACATTGACTTGTTGCTCAAAGTACTGCATCAATTGCGTGATGCGGGCAATACGATTGTGGTGATCGAGCACAACCTGGACGTTATCAAGACCGCTGACTGGGTGATTGATATGGGGCCAGAGGGTGGGGCGGGCGGCGGCACGGTAGTGGGGGTCGGCACGCCAGAAGACATTGCAGCCAACCCTGAAAGTCATACCGGAAAGTACCTGGCGCGACTGTTGTAAGTCAATGTCTGCGTGGTGTTTTTTTACACGCGTTGTAGACATTGGCTTAGGGCGTAGTGAGCTGACGTGGCCATACGATTCCCGGCAGTAGCGTGTGCATGACAGTGCCTGATGGCATTTGATTCTCAAGCAACGCATCGGTGTGGCCCCTTTCTCATTTGCCCATGAAAAATATTCATCCTGCGTGGCTGCACGCACTCTGGTTTCGAGTTCTTGTGTCGGGCTTGTTGGCCGCCGCGACGTTGATTGGGGCGTCTTCTTGCACAGAGCCGACCGGGACACGCAACCCCGTATTGGGTTCACAGCAAACAACATCGGCAGATTTCGCGCAGCCGCCAGACCCGGGTTTGCTGCTGCTGATGGTGCCGCAAGGCCAGGCATTGGCGGACCCTATGTTGACAGCGTGGCTGGATGCCGCTTCTGAAATTGGCGTTCGGATGCAACCCGTCACCGACCGGCAGTTTAAAAGACTGGGGGCG
>JAYURC010000029.1:0-29931 GCA_043756405.1 Polaromonas sp. | reverse complement strand
GGACTACAGCAACAAAAAGCGAGACCTTGAACGCAAATATGTGCAGCGACTGCAAGAAACGGCGGGTACAAATAAGAAAGCCAGCGGCTAGCGCTGGCTCAACTCCTTTTACCGTTGGTAAATAAGTTGGCATTATTTTATGCCAATCTGGCGCGCCGTGTGTAACAAGCCGCGCGAAGACTGAATCTATTGGCGGGGCTGCAAATGGCAGATTCAGTAGCTTCAAGCCATTTTTTCGCGGTAAATCTGAAGCAATATGGCGAGGTTGAAGACCGTTACTTCAGTATGCTGCGGCCAACCATTTACCGCCATGCAAAATCTGGCGAGTTGGGTTACGGGTTGAAGTTTTGGCCGGGAAGCCTGGAGACACTTACTGAAAACATGACCCATCTAACCAGCTTTCTGCCCCCAAAATGATGTTTGCATAAAAACAGACGGACAAAAAAATGCAGGCCCCAAGTTCGAGTGTCCCACCCATTCGGGCTGCCAGTGTTGCCACTGGCCTCTACAAACCTTGCGCTTGCCCGCAAGTCAAATCTTATCTGATCAACTAAAAAAAGTTAAGCTGGCTAAACAATGGAAAACCCTTTGCGCGCTGTACCACCGGTTCGAGCCCCCAACTCGCTGCAGGCTTTGCCCAAACTGCGCGGGCTGCTGTCATGTTGACAGGGCTGCCACCGCTGATTTCGAGCCAGACGCGGCTACTGATTCTCGGCAGCTTCCCGGGTGTGGCCTCATTGCAGGCCCAGCAGTACTATGGGCACCCCCAGAACCAGTTTTGGCCTGTTTTAAAGGCTCTTTTAGGTGACATTTATGCTTCTACCCCAACAAAAACAAGCGTAAGCAGCTATCAAATACGTAGTGAATGGCTGTTGTCGAAAAAGCTTGGCGTGTGGGACGTTTACGCCAGCTGTGAGCGTGAAGGCAGCTTGGACAGCAACATCCGCCAGCCTGTGCTCAATGATTTTTCAACCCTCAAAACGCTTTGCCCCGACTTGCAGGCGATTGCGCATAACGGCGGCGAGAGCTTCAAGCATTCAAAACACACTGCGTTGCTGGGTTTGCCGGTTTATAAACTTCCTTCAACCAGCCCGGCCAATGCATCCTGGAGCTTTGCGCGAAAGCTGGCTGCTTGGCGTGAGGTGTTTGAAAAATACGAGATTAAAGTTTGAGGGAACAAATACGGGCGCCTGATACGAGCTTCTGATATTTTCTAAGAAAGCTCTGCGTCAGTCAGTCAGTTAGTTGGTTAGTTAGTTAGTTAGTTAGTTAGTTAGTTAGTTAGTTAGTTAGTTAGTTTGGCGATTAAGACTTGTGTATGAAAGGCTAATTTGATGAATTCACTCTTTCATGAATTGGACTTTTCTTGTCACCTCCCTACAATGAGGATCACCTATCATTAACAAGTGAGCCATCATGCCAGCAGTTCTTGAAAAATCCAAGGCTTCGAACATCACGATCAAATTGGACGCCACGCATCGCGACCGCTTGAAGTCTCTGGCCACCGCTAAAAAGCGTACGCCACACTACCTCATGAAAGAGGCTATCGAGCGCTACATTGACGCTGAAGAAGCAGAGCAAGCTGTTTTAAAAATAGTTGACAACTCTATCAGCCACTATGAAATGACCGGACTTCACGTCACGCTTGATGAGGTCAAAACGTGGGCAAAAGAAGTCAAAACTAATCGGAATGCTTTGTTGCCTGCATGTCACACATAAAACTCTCTGACCGGGCACGAAACGATCTTCAGCGGTTTTATGAATTTCTTGCGCAGTTTGACTTTGCTGTTGCCGACAACGGCAACGCTGCCATTGTTGCAGCATTGGAAGAACTTACTGTCAAGCCTTTTAACGGTAGCCCGGTAGAAGGCAGGTCGAATGTGCGAAAAGTTGTTGTGGATTTTGGTGCAAGTGGATATCTTGTTTTTCATAAGCGCTATGAAAAACAAGACATGAACCTTGTCACCGCGATATTGCATCAAAAAGAACTTTACGAGCCCAAGACTATTGGGCTTGCATCTGAGACCATAGAAGAAAAATCCTAGCTATCGATCATGGGTATTTATGCCTTGACTGATGATGTTTCGAGCACCTGAAACACTGATTCTTTTTTGGTGACTATGGCATCCGCAATAGATGCAACGAAATAGGATGAATCGCCCTGGCCTGCCACTGCGCGTGCCGCAGCGACGCGCAAGGTTTTGTTGAAAACAAGACCTCTGCCAAACGGGGCGGCAGGATTGCCGGTGATGCGCGCAAGGCGCTGGAAGCTAAAACAGGTAAATCTGTCCTGAGCAATGGCAACTATATGCCAGCGACCCAGTCTTTGGATTCTTAAAAGTCACGTCGGCAATACAAAACGCAGGCTGTGCGGGATTAAAATGGCTGTTTATGCATATCCTTCGGCTCAGGCTCAATGGATATGGGCGCCATTTGCTTCTTTTTTAATAGCGCATAAGCTTATTTTGACAACCCATAAATCCCTAACCAAACCCCTTTCGTTACCCGAAGTCAACTTTTCAGACTACGGTGACGTGCGCTACCTGCACCTGGGCACGCTGTGGGTACAGGGCTCCATGTTGCTGGACGAGCCGTATGCCATTGAGCTGGAATACGTGCAGCGCATGATGGCGGGGCTGCTGTTTTTTGATCCACTGACAGTACCCAAATTGCACGCCATGCAGTTGGGTCTGGGCGCTGCAACCTTGACCAAGTTTTGCTACAAAAAACTGCGATTGAGCACCACGGCAATTGAAATCAACCCGCAAGTTGTCGCTGCTTGCCGGACCTGGTTCAAGCTGCCCAAAGACGACAAGCGGCTGAAGGTGATTGAAGCTGATGCCGCACTGGAGATTCAAAACCCCCAGCACCTGGAAAGCGTTGATCTGCTGCACGTTGATTTGTATGACCACGAAGCCGCTGCTCCGGTGCTCGACAGCGCTGAGTTTTATGAGCATTGCTACCAATTGCTTAAAGAAAACGGCGTGATGACGGTCAACCTGTTTGGCCGTAACGCCAGTTACGAGCAGTCCCTTAGCAAAATAGCTGAGGCTTTTGGCCCGCAGGCCGTGTGGGCTTTCAGGCCGACCAAGGAGGGCAACACGGTGGTGCTGGCGCAGCGTGAGCCGACACGGCCAGAACGGGCTGATTTGCTTCTGCGCGCGGCTGATGTTGAGTCGCGCTGGGGCTTGCCTGCCAAAAAATGGCTGCGGCTTTTCAAGCCGGTGGTTTAGGTGGAAATGTTCACCTAACCTTTCGCCCTGAGCCTGTCGATGGGTTTGTTGCGCTGTAATGGCTTCGACCCTTCGACCCTTCGACCCTTTGACAGGCTCAGGACAGGCCAAGCTCAGCCCGAACGGATCCAGCACTGTTCAATGATTTTTGCCCCACGGGTATGCGTTAAAGTTCAAAGTATGAGCGCCATCCCCAGCACGTCCCCACGCACATCAGCTAAAAATCCGCATGTTGGCCCCCTCGACTGGCGCACGCTGGTGGAGTGGTTGGGTGAGGACGGCGTCATCAGCCCGGCTGAGTCGGCGCGAACGATTGCCCGGTGCTCCCAGGTGCAAAGCTCGCAACCGCCGCTTATCCGGCTAGCCAGCATCGGCATGACCCGCGTTCTAGATGCCAAACCGCTGGACATGGAGACCATGGCGCAGTGGCTGGCAGGCCGGGCCCAACTGAATTACCTGCGGATCGACCCGCTTAAAGTCGACGTGGGTAAGGTGGCAGACAGCATGTCGGCCATTTATGCAGAACGCCACAAAGTGCTGCCTGTGCAGGTCACACCCACTGAAGTGGTGGTCGCCACGTCTGAGCCTTTTATCACTGACTGGGTTAGCGAAGTCGAGCGCCAGGCCAAGCGCAACGTGCGCCTGGTGGTTGCCAATCCGCTAGACATTACCAAGTACACGGCCGAATTTTTCTCACTGGCCAAGTCTGTCAAAGCGGCGATCAAGTCGGGCGGCAACGCGGGTGGGGCCAGTTTTGAGCAATTGGTCGAGCTGAACAAAACCAACAAGCAGTTAGATGCCAACGACCAGGGCGTGGTGCAAGTGGTGGACTGGCTGTGGCAATACGCGTTTGACCAGCGCGCCAGCGACATTCACTTGGAGCCGCGGCGTGAGCAGGGAGTCATACGCTTTCGCATCGACGGTGTGCTGCATTTAGTCTACCAGTTACCTATGGGTGTACACAACGCCATGACGGCGCGCATCAAACTGCTGGGCCGCATGGACGTGGTCGAAAAGCGCCGCCCGCAAGACGGACGCATCAAAACCCGCAACCCGCGTGGCGACGAGATTGAAATGCGGCTGTCAACGTTGCCCACCGCCTTTGGCGAAAAAATGGTCATGCGTATTTTTGATCCGGACTCCACCGCCAAAGACCTGGACGCGCTGGGTTTTGCTGACCATGATGCCAAGCGCTGGGAACAACTGGTGCAGCGCCCGCACGGCATTATTCTGGTCACCGGGCCAACTGGTTCAGGCAAAACAACCACGCTGTACTCGACCCTCAAGCGCCTGGCGACTGAGGCAGTCAACGTCAGCACGGTAGAAGACCCGATCGAGATGATTGAACCATCGTTCAACCAGACGCAAGTGCAGCCCCACCTTGACTTTGACTTCCCTGAAGGGCTGCGCGCCCTGATGCGCCAAGACCCGGACATCATCATGGTCGGCGAGATACGCGACTTGCAAACGGCTGAAATGGCGGTGCAGGCGGCATTGACCGGACATTTGGTCTTCAGCACTCTGCACACCAACGATGCGCCATCGGCGGTGTCGCGATTGATGGAACTCGGCATTCCTTCGTATCTCATCAATGCCACGCTGCTGGGCGTGCTGGCCCAGCGCCTGGTGCGCACGCTGTGCAGCCATTGCCGTGAAAAAGACGACGGCGCGTCGCGTGAGGCATTGACTGACCTGGTCAAACCCTGGCAACTTAACGGCGGCTACCGGCCTTTTAAGCCAGTCGGTTGTGTTGATTGCAGATTGACGGGTTTTAAAGGCCGCCTGGGTTTGTATGAACTGCTGGTAGTGACTGAAGGCTTCAAGGAAAAAGTATCCAAAGAGCCGAATATTGACGCGCTGCGCCGTCAGGCTGTGGCCGATGGCATGCGGCCGCTGCGACTGGGCGGTGCACTTAAAGTGGCTGAAGGCTTGAGCACGATTGAGGAAATACTGGCCTCAACGCCGCCTATGGCTTGAGTCTGCCCGTAGGTGAAAGCCACATATCGGGCAAGGTAAATTGAATGCACAATCGCGCCATTCAAGTTACCTACCGAGGAGACAAGTTGTGAATATCAAGAGTCAAAAAGACTTCTTTTCAGGCCTGATGTTTATGGCCGTTGGCGTGGCGTTTGCTTGGGGCGTACTAGGCGATAAATTTGAAATAAGCGTTGATGTAGCTACCAAGGCGTGGATTTTGGTAAAAACAAATTACGCCGTCGGTACAGGCGCTCGCATGGGGCCTGGCTATTTCCCGTTGATGCTCGGGATTTTGCTGGCCATTTTGGGCTTGGTCATTATGTTTAAAGCACTTGTCGTTGAAGCATTTGGCGGCGACAAAATCGGTGCCTGGGCCTGGAAGCCCCTGTTCTTCATCATCGCTGCCAACCTGTTGTTTGGTGTGCTGCTGGCAGGCCTGCCCAAATACGGCATCCCCGCCATGGGTTTGATAGTGGGTATTTATGCCCTGGTGTTTGTAGCCAGTGTGGCTGAACCTGGCTGGAAGGTAAAAAACACCTTTATTTTGGCCACTGTACTGGCCGCTGGCAGCTACATCGCTTTTGTCTATGTGCTCAAACTGCAGTTCCCGGTATGGCCTGCTTTTTTGACACGTTGAGCACAGACAAAAACAACAAGGATTAAAAATGGACCTGATTGCCAATCTTTCTTTGGGTTTTGGTGTGGCGTTCACGCCCATCAACCTGCTTTATGCGCTGGCTGGCTGTATTTTGGGCACGCTCATCGGTGTGTTGCCGGGCATTGGTCCTGTGGCCACGATTGCCATGTTGCTGCCTGCTACTTACGCCTTGCCGCCTGTGTCGGCACTCATCATGCTGGCCGGTATTTACTACGGTGCGCAATACGGCGGCTCAACCACTGCCATTTTGGTCAATTTACCGGGTGAATCATCATCGGTGGTGACGTGCATTGACGGTTACCAGATGGCCAGAAAAGGGCGAGCGGGGCCTGCGCTGGCAGCGGCGGGTTTGTCGTCGTTTTTTGCCGGTTGCGTGGGTACGCTGATCTTGGCAGCGTTTGCGCCCCCGCTGACGGAACTTGCCTTCAAATTCGGTCCTGCTGAATACTTTGCACTGATGGTGCTGGGCCTGATCGGTGCGGTGGTTCTGGCCTCCGGCTCACTGCTCAAAGCGGTCAGCATGATTGTGCTGGGCTTGTTGCTGGGGCTGGTTGGCACTGACGTTAATTCAGGCGTGGCGCGCTTCAGCTTTGACATCCCGGAACTCACTGACGGTATTGGCTTTGTGGTGATTGCGATGGGCGTTTTTGGCTATGGCGAGATCATCAGCAACCTGGCGCGGCCAGCGGATGACCGTGAAGTGTTTACGGCAAAAGTAACTGGCTTGATGCCCACCAAAGAAGACTTTAAAAACATGGCGCCGGCCATGTTGCGCGGTACTTTCTTAGGCTCAGCGCTGGGTATATTGCCCGGTGGCGGTGCTTTGCTGGCAGCTTTCGCGGCTTACGCGATGGAAAAGAAAATCAAGATCAAGCCGGGCGAAGTGCCTTTTGGCCAAGGCAATATTCGTGGTGTGGCCGGCCCGGAGTCAGCCAACAACGCCGGCGCGCAAACCTCGTTCATTCCGTTGCTGACCTTAGGTATTCCGCCCAACGCCGTGATGGCGCTGATGGTCGGTGCCATGACGATTCATAACATCCAGCCCGGCCCGCAGGTCATGACCAGCAACCCGGAACTGTTTTGGGGTTTGATTGCCTCCATGTGGATCGGCAATGCCATGCTGGTGATTTTGAACCTGCCACTGATTGGTATGTGGATCAAGCTGTTGACCGTGCCTTACCGCTACCTGTTCCCGTCTATCGTGCTGTTCTGCGCGATTGGCGTGTATTCAACCAACAACAATAATTTTGACATCTGGACAGTGGGTCTTTTTGGTGTGATTGGCTACCTGTTTGTCAAGCTCGGCTGCGAGCCTGCGCCGCTGCTGCTGGGCTTTATTTTGGGCCCAATGATGGAAGAAAACCTGCGTCGTGCACTGCTGCTGTCGCGCGGTGACTGGTCAGTGTTTGTCACGCGCCCGCTGTCGGCTGGCTTGTTGGCTGCGGGGTTGCTGATGCTGGTCATCGTGCTGCTGCCCGCCGTTAAAAATAAACGCGAAGAGGCCTTTGTTGAAGAATAACCAAGGCTTGATTTGAATAAAGCACCTTCGGGTGCTTTTTTTATGCACAGCCTCAATTCGGACATGGCTGCGCCACAATACAAAGGCGTGGGTTTGAAGGCACTTCTAAAAATTCAGATTTTCAGGATGAAGTGCTAGACGGACGGAGCGCAGCGGGTTTTTGGGGTCAGAGCCCAAATTAGCCGAGCCTTTGGCTCGCCCGTAGGGTGCAGTGCGTGGCACTGCAGCGAAATTGGTGTCTGACCCCAATAACCCAAGAGGATTGCGAGTACCGCCCAACGACGCAATTCGCCTGAAAAATGAATTTATAGAAGTGCCCATATGTCTCTTAATCAGTACCCCCAGCGCCACGCACTCCACAACGAAATTCACGCCCGCCCGCCGGAGTCGATCATCGCACCGGCTGCGGTGTCGCACGTTGTCATGCTGACCAGCTCCGCCGAGCGCGTGGCATCACGCGCCCATGTGGCGGAGCTGTTGCGTAACCAGCACCTGCCTATGCCCGATGCGGCATCAACCCATTTGCGGATGGACTTGGGTCAATACCGTCTGCGTTGGGAAATGCATACCGAGTTTGTCACCTGGACTTTTATGCGCCAGCTTGATGCCGCGCCTGAATCTGGGCAAACCCCGCCAACCGCCAGTCATGTGGTACCGCAAGAGTGGTTGGCTGCCTTGCCAGGACAGTGTCTGGCCAGCGTACATGTCTGGACTCTCCCGGGTAATACCGATGGTGTTGATGAGCTGGTTAAACGGGTCATGCATGAAGACACACTGGTAGCGTCTACCGTTGCCGATGGGTATGCCGAGGTGTACACCGACTTTGCCATTCATGCGGACGGATTTTCTCGCATGCTGCTGCTGACGGGCGGTATTTCAACCCGCCGCTTGGGGCGCTTGGTGCAGCAGCTGCTGGAGATTGAAACCTACCGCATGGCCGCCCTGATGGGCCTGCCCGCTGCGCGTGAGGCAGCCGAGGTGCTGGGCAGTGCCGAGCGTGAACTGGCCGAGCTGGCGGGATCTATCCGCAGCGCAAGCCGTGATGAAGAGCCGCAGTTGCTGGACCGTCTCACGCGTCTGGCCGGCCAGGTCGAAAGCCAGCACGCCACCAGCCATTCACGCTTTTCAGCCAGCAGCGCGTACTTTGAGCTGGTCGATAAACGCATCGACGACATTGCAGAGTCGCGCCTGGCGGGCTTACAAACGATTCGTGAATTCATGGACAGGCGCTTGAGTCCTGCACGTAGCACCTGCCAGTGGGCAACGCGCAGGCAGGATGCACTGAGCCAGCGCGTGTCACGCATCAGCAACCTGCTGCGCACGCGGGTAGAAATCGAGCAGCAGCAAAGCAGCCAGGCGCTGCTCGGGGCCATGAATGAGCGCCAGGGCATGCAGCTCAAACTGCAAGCTACGGTTGAGGGTTTGTCAGTCGCTGCTATTACTTATTACATCGTCGGGCTGGTGCTGTTTTTGGCACGCGGTGCCAAGTCAATCGGCTGGCCACTCAACCCAGAGGTCACAGCGGCGGTAGCCATTCCTGTGGTACTTTTCATGATCTGGTTTTTGATGCGCCGTTTGCGCAACAAAGTTTTTGAAAAATAGAGGATAAATTGTGATGAAACACCGTACTTTGACGCTGGCTGCAACCGCTTTGCTGACAGCAGCGCTGGCTCCGTTGTCTGCACTTGCGCAGTCTTATCCCAACAAACCTATTCGGCTGATCGTGCCTTTCCCGGCGGGCGGTGCCACTGACATTTTGGCGCGTGCGTTGTCGCAAAAATTGGGTGAAAAAATCGGTCAAACCGTGGTGGTTGAAAACCGTCCGGGCGCAGGCGGCACGATTGGCGCAGACGCTGCTTCTAAATCGGCTGCAGATGGCTACACGCTGCTGCTGGCGACATCCAGTACGCACAGCATGGGTCCAGCGATTAACCCAAAGACGCCGTACAACGCCGAGACCGATTTCACGCCGATTGCTTACGTCGCTTCATCGCCCAACATTGTGGTCGTGCCCAACACGCTGCCTGTTAAAACGATGCGCGAGTTGATTGATTACGCCCGCAAAAACCCGGGCAAGCTGAACCACGCGTCCAGCGACAACGGCACGATGGTGCATTTGACAACCGAGTATTTCAAAGCCGAGTCCGGCACGTTTATTTTGCACATCCCGTACTGCGGAACAGCCTTGGCAATTCCTGATCTGGTCAGCGGCAAAGTTGATGTGCTGTTTGACTCTTTTGTAACGGGTATGCCGCACGACAGAGACGGCAAGCTGCGTGCGCTGGCTGAGCCTGCAGGCGGCACACTGCAAGCGTTTGCCGCCATGGTCAAGCTTGACAACACCAAGTGGAAAAAAATCATGGCAGACCGCCAGATTTCTGTTGAATAACATTACCGGTTTAAACCTCATGAACTTCAATTTCAACAACCCCTACACCACCACCCGCATCCCGGTATTTGCCCGCAACGTGGTGTCCACCTCGCACCCACTCGCATCGACTGCCGGGCTTCGCATGCGAATCCTGGGCGGTAATGCAGTTGATGCAGCCATTGCCGCAGCGGCTGTCATGACGCTGGTTGAGCCCGTCAGCAACGGCTTGGGTAGCGACGCTTTTGCGCTGATCTGGGACGGCAAGGCGCTGCATGGCTTGAACGCATCGGGCCCTGCGCCGCAGGCCTGGACGCCTGAATATTTCAAACGCAAATACCCGGGTAGCAGCACGCCGCCCAAACGCGGCATGGACTCCGTCAGTGTGCCCGGCGCTGTAGCAGGCTGGGCGGCCATGAGCGAGCGTTTTGGCAAGCTGCCGTTTGCCGAACTGATGCAACCGGCCATCGAGATAGCCGAGCGCGGCTATTTGTTAACGCCCGTGGTTCAGCAAAAGTGGGCCGCTGCCACACCAGAGCTGCAAAGCTTGCCGGGCTTTGCAAATGCGTTCCTGCCTTGGGGTCGTGCGCCAAATGTCGGTGAGTTTTTTAAATTTACCGCTGCAGCCAAAGGTTTGCGTGCGATAGCTGCTACCAAAGGCAGAGCATTGTATGGCGGCGAGATTGCAGAGGCCATCGTCAAATTTTCCCAGGCCAACGGCGGCAGCCACACCCTCAAAGACTTTGCCGATTACCAGCCCGAGTGGGTCAAACCCCTTGGTAAAAACTACCGAGGCCACACCCTGCATGAAATTCCGCCGAACGGTCAGGGCATTGCGGCATTAATCGCCATCGGTATTCTCGATAAATTCGATGTTGCCGGTCTCGCAGTGGATGGCGTGGACTCCCAGCATTTGCAGATTGAAGCCATGAAGCTGGCATTTGCCGATGTTTACAAGTATGTGGCCGAGCCGTCGTCAATGAACGTGACGCCCGAGCAGATGCTGGACGACGCTTATCTGGCAAGCCGCGCCAAATTGATCGACATGAAAAAGGCGCAAGACTTCGGTGCAGGTAATCCTGTGAAGGGCGGCACGATTTACCTGAGCACCGCTGATGAAGACGGCATGATGGTGAGCTTTATCCAAAGCAACTACATGGGTTTTGGCTCGGGTTGTGTCGAGCCTGAATTTGGCATCAGCCTGCAAAACCGGGGGCATGGTTTCAGTCTGGATGAAGGCATCAACCAGGTTGCCCCTGGCAAGCGGCCGTTTCACACCATCATTCCGGCCTTCCTGGGTAAGCCGAAGGCCACTTCTCACCCTCTCCCGCAGGCGGGAGAGGGCCGGGGTGAGGGCTCTTCTTCGATTCTCACCATCTCAAACATCGAACCCGTGATGTCGTACGGCGTGATGGGTGCCAACATGCAGCCGCAAGGCCACATGCAAACGCTGGTGCGCATGCTCGACTACGGCCAAAGCCCGCAAGCCGCTTGCGACGCACCACGCTGGCGCTACAACGCAGGTTTGGAGATTAATGTGGAAGCCGCGATGAACCAGTCGACGGTACAAGGCCTGGCTGAACGTGGCCACCGCATGGAGGTTATCAACGACTCATACCAGGACTTTGGTGCGGGGCAGTTTATCTGGCTGGCGGGCGACCCCAAAGTCGAGGGCTACATAGCGGCCAGCGACGCGCGGCGCGATGGCCAGGCGGTGGGTTATTGAACGTTTGATGAAAATTTTGTCGATGAACCGGATAGTCGTCATTCCCGCGAAGGCGGGAATCCAGAAATTTTTATACCGTGTGCGCTGTCAGCGACCGAACTGGATCCCCGCCTTCGCGGGGATGACGATTTTTAATCGGAGTCATGTATCTATTTATGCAAAAATGACCTACAGGCCAATCAATACGGGCGCAAGCAGCTATTAATACCGTAGCACCTAAAAACCATCTCAGCACCGGTTTGCTGCTGGCTGTGCTGGGCTCCATTGCGTTTAGTGGCAAGGCAATCATCGTCAAGCTGGCTTATCGTTACGGGGTTGATGCAGTCACGCTCATCATGCTGCGCATGCTGTTTGCGCTGCCGTTTTTTGCCATCATGGCGTATTTAGCCAGCCGCGGCAAACCGCCGTTGACCCGCAAGGACTGGCTGGGTGTGCTGGGTTTGGGCTTTACTGGCTACTATTTGGCCAGTTTTCTGGACTTTGCCGGGCTGGCCTACATCAGCGCATCATTGGAGCGGCTGATCTTGTACCTCAACCCGACGCTTGTCATGTTGCTCGGGTTGCTGATTTACAAGCGCCGTATCTCACGCCCGCAGTTGTTTGGCATGGGCATTAGCTACTGCGGTCTGGCGCTGGTGTTTGGCCATGAAATTGCCGTGCAAGGTACGGGCGAACGAGGCAGTGCAGCCTGGGGCGCGATGCTGGTTTTTTTAAGCGCCGTCAGTTACGCCATCTATCTGGTTTACAGCGGCGAGTTGGTCAAGCGGCTCGGTGCCCTGCGACTTGTTGGACTTGCCACCACGGTTGCGTGCCTGCTGTGCATTGCGCAGTTTGTGGCGCTCAGGCCTTGGTCTGCAGCGCTGGTTGCGCCAGAAGTGGTGTGGCTGTCATTGCTGAACGCCACGGCCTGCACAGTCGCTCCTGTCCTGATGGTGATGATGGCCATTGAACGCATAGGCTCAGGTGCTACCGCGCAAACCGGCATGGTCGGGCCGATCTCCACCATTTTGATGGGTGTGCTGATTTTGGGTGAGCCGTTCACCACGTGGGTGGCTGCGGGCACGGTACTGGTGATCACCGGCATTTTTGTTTTTACAAAAGCTGGAAAATCGTGAAATATACAAACTGGAGATAGCTAAATGAACTTGGGTATTGCAGGCAAATGGGCGCTGGTGTGTGGTGCCAGCAAGGGTTTGGGGCTAGGCTGCGCCCAGGCGCTGGTGCGTGAAGGCGTCAATGTTTTGATGGTTGCCCGGGGCGTCGAGGCTCTTCAACATGCCGCTACAGATTTAGTAGCTAATTACGCAGGTAATGCGGGGGCTAGCGTGCTTTTTGTTGCTGCTGACATTACAACCACAGAAGGTCGCGCTGCGGTATTTGCCGTCCGAAAAGACTTTGACATCGTGGTGACCAACGCAGGCGGGCCGCCACCGGGCGACTTTCGCAGCTGGGATCGTGACGTCTGGATCAAAGCGATTGATGCCAACATGCTGACGCCAATTGAACTCATTAAAAGCGTGGTGGACGGTATGGCTGCCCGTGGCTTTGGCCGCATCATCAACATCACGTCAAGCGCCGTCAAAGCGCCTATCGATATTTTGGGTTTAAGCAATGGCGCACGCAGCGGGCTGACGGGCTTTGTGGCGGGCGTGTCGCGCAGCTCTCTGGCCGCTCAAGGCGTGACGATCAATAACCTGTTGCCCGGTGCGTTTGAGACCGACCGCCTGAAAACCACATTGAGGGGCGCGGCTGAAAAGTCGGGTAAGTCCATGGAAGATGTGATGGATGCCAGACGCAAAACCATCCCGGCTCAGCGCTTTGGCACACCCGCTGAATTTGGCGCGATCTGTGCCTTTTTGTGCAGCGTGCACGCGGGGTACATGACGGGCCAAAACGTGCTGGCCGATGGCGGGGCATTTTCAGGCACTTTTTAATCGGGCTCGTTTTAATCTGTTACGCATCCATCAGCAATTCAACCGCCTTATTCCATTTCCATATCACCCGTGCACTTTGTCGGCTTCGCTAGCCATACGTTTGTAGTGTCGTCGCTTCGCCTTCGCGTGCACGAATGATCAGCAACCGCAGCCGATGAAGGCGCTGACGAACCCAATGCACGTCAAGCCTATCTGGCGTACCGGCACCAACTCAATGCCGTGCAGTACGCTGAAATTGCGGTGATGGACAACGAAAGTTTTGAGGACGAGCCTGAGCAAGAGGCCACTTGATACGCTTGTTATTTGGCCGCCTCGCGCCTGGTCGACACCATGATTCCGCCCACAATCAGCACAAAAGCCAGCGCGTGATGCATGCCTGGCAGCTCACCTAAAAACGCGGCTGACAGCAGGGCGGCAATCAGTGGTGTCAGGTTGGCAAAAAAGCTGGCCAGCGTCGGGCCGACGCGCTGTACGCCCAGGCCCCAGCAGCGGTAAGCCAGGATAGCCGGGCCAATCGCCACAAACAGCAGCACAGCTAGCAGTGGCCAGCCCCAGCTGATCTGCGCGCCAGCTTGAGGCGCAATAAACGCCCATTCCCCACCGGCAAACAAGCCGGCCCAGCCCAGTCCAAAAACCATTTGCGCCATTAAAAAAGTCGCCCAGTTGCTGCGTATGACAAGCGGGTCTTTGGGCTGGCGTGCTGCAATCGCAACCCCCGCTGGCGCGAGCTGCACCGGTTCAACCAGCAACCAGCTATAAAAAGCCCAGGCAATGCTGGCCAGCAGCATGTAAAAGTCACCCGCCACCAGCTGGATTTGGCTCAGGCGTGCCAGCTCCCCGCGCAGCAGCACCACCATCACGCCTGCTACCGACAGCAACGAGCCGGTCAGTTGCATGCGTGAAATGCGCTGCCTGAAAAACGCGGCACCAATTAGCAGCATCCACACCGGCACACTGGCACCCACTAACGTGACGTTTAACGGCGTCGAACTGTGCAGCGCCAGATACATCAACGCGTTGTAGCAACCCACGCCTAAAAACCCCAACAGCAAATATCGGCGCCAGGCTGGCCACAGGGTGCTAGAAGGGCGCAAAATTTGCCAGGCAAAAGGCAGCAGGATGAAAAAAGCGATCAGCCAACGCAAAAAGTTCAGCGTCATCGGCGGTATCAGGTCGGCAGCCAGCCGACCCACCACCGCGTTGCCTGCCCACATCAACGGCGGTACGGTCAGCAGCAAGGCAGTGGGCAGCGTGAGGTGTTGATTCATGAGCAGGACTTTAACAAGCGTGGCAACATAGCCAACCAGCCGATCAACCGCATCTCCATTCATCGAAAGCCAGACCATGACAAGCCAGACCTCTAAAACCGTTCGCATCGACCAGCACGGTGGCCCAGAAGAACTCAAACTGGTGGATGTGCTTGTCGGCGAGCCGGGTGCGGGCGAGGTTCGCATTCGCCACAAGGCCATTGGCCTGAACTACATTGACATTTATCAGCGCTCTGGGGTGTACGCCTTGCCCATGCCGCTGAGCCTGGGCATGGAGGCCGCTGGCGTGATTGAAGCTGTGGGCGAGGGCGTGACGCACCTTAAAGTTGGCGACCGCGCAGCCTACGCCGGCCAGCCGCCTGGCAGCTACTGCGAGCTGCGCGTGATGCCCGCCAAATGCGTTTGCAAGCTGCCCGACGCCATCAGCTTTGAAACCGGTGCAGCCATGATGCTAAAAGGCTTGACGGCGCAATACCTGCTGCGTAAAACATTGCCGCAGTCTGGCCTGAAGGCGGGCGACTTCGTGCTGTTTCATGCGGCGGCTGGCGGGGTGGGGCTAATTGCCTGCCAGTGGGCCAAGGCACTGGGCTTGCAATTGATTGGCACCGCAGGATCAGACGCTAAATGTGCGTTAGCGCTTGCTAACGGCGCGTCGCATGCTATCAATTATGCGACTGACGATTTCGTGGCGCGAGTTAAAGAAATTACAAGCGGCAAAGGTGTCAGCGTTGTTTATGACTCGGTCGGCAAGGACACATTTCTAAAGTCACTTGACTGCCTGAGCCCGTTTGGTTTGGTGGCCAACTTTGGCAATGCGTCCGGCAAGGTCGAACCGCTTGACATCAATATGCTGGCCGCCAAAGGCTCGCTGTACGTATCGCGGCCCACGCTTTTTACGCACATTGCAACCCGCGAATCAACGCAGGCCATGGCAGATGAGTTGTTTAACATGGCGGCCAGCGGCAAAATCAACATTCCCATCGACCAGACGTTTGCGCTTGCTGATGTAGCCGCAGCTCACCGTGCGCTGGAGGCACGCAAAACTACGGGCTGCACCATTTTGACTTTATGAATTAATGACTGAATGGTTGAAAAAGCTGCGGGCTGAAGCGAATCAGCCTCCATCGGGGCCCAGAGTGCCCCTTTACGCTCAAAACATGCAAATTGGCTCTGTAGAGCCCGCTTTTATGCATAATTTAGCCCTTCAGGCCAATGAATACGGGCACAAGCAGCTCCTGAAAGAGGAGCAAACAGGCTGGCACTTGATGGTGGGAGTGGGAGTCGGAGTGGGTGAGGGCGATGTGACGGCCTGTTTAAGCCAGCTAGCAGGCCTGATTCGTCATGCAGGTGTGGCGGGCGCGTGGCGTGATGAGCAACTGGCGGTACGTGATGAATCGGGTTCGAAAATCGGCACGATCGAACGCGGCGCGGTACGGCCACTGGGTATTGCCACACTGGCGGTGCATCTGGTCGGGCAGACACTTGATGGGCGCTTTTGGGCGCAGCAGCGTGCCTTCAACAAGCCCAACGACCCCGGCAAATGGGACACGCTGATGGGCGGCATGGTCAGCGCTGAGGACACGGTCAATACAGCTTTGCACCGCGAGACATGGGAAGAAGCCGGGCTGCACATCAGCGATTTGCAGAGTCTGCGCTACGGCGGCTGCCAAAGTAATTGCCGCCCGTCAAGCGACGGTGCAGCTGGCTATATGCAGGAATTCATTGAGTGGTACAGCGCCACCGTGCCTGCTGGCTTGGTGCCCATCAACCAGGACGGCGAGGTGGCGCAGTTTGTGTTGATGGACGAGGCGCAGTTAGTGTGCGCCATGCAGCAGGGCAAGTTCACAACCGAGGCGGCGCTGATTATGGCGAAGGTACTTGGCCTGGCGACTGACGACTGACTGAGACCCGACGCATCAACGACTGCGGCGGACCCGCAAAATTTCATCAAGAATCAAACACACCGCGCCAATACTGATGGCTGCATCAGCAATATTAAATGCCGGGAAATGCCAACCCGCGTAATGAAAATCCAGGAAATCCACCACGTAACCGTACAGGGTGCGGTCGATCACGTTGCCAATAGCACCGCCCAAAATACACGCCAGCGCAAATGCAAACAGCTTTTGACCGTTGTGCGACCTGAGCATCCAGATGATGAAGATGGCTGCTGCAATGCCGATACCCGTGAACAGATAGCGTTGCCAGCCGCCTGCGTTGGCCAAGAAAGAAAACGCCGCTCCTGCGTTGTGCACACGAACGATGTTGAAAAAACTCGTCACATAAGTCGCGTCGCCCAGGCGGTAATAGCCCAGAATCAGCACCTTGGTGAACTGGTCTGCAATCAATATCAGCAGCGCCAAGCCCAGCCAGGGCAGCATGCCGCCAGATGATTTTGTAAAGTTTGTTTTAGCCATAAATATCAATGTTCAAGCAAACGCCCTGGTTTCACCCGCGCCGTACAGGTTGCTGGTGCAGCGGCCGCAGATGGTGGGGTCTGCCGGGTCCGCGCCAATATCTTCCCGGTAATGCCAGCAACGCTCGCACTTTGTGTTTGAACTGGCTGTAACCGACGTTTTATATGCGCTACTAGCTACTAGATTCATAGCAGATGTAATGAAGACGAATTTCACGTCAACACCCAGACTTTGCAGAAGCGCGTAGTCATCAGCATTGACTTCCAGCGTCACTTCGGCCTGCAATGACGAGCCTACTTTGCCATCAGCACGCAGCGCTTCAATGTCTTTGTTCACTGCATCCCGAATTTCACGAATGCGTGTCCACTTGGCCAGCAAGGCATCGTTTTGCGGTTTGAACTCAGCATACGTCTCTAGAAAAACGGATTCAGACGCACCAAACGTGGCCCATGCTTCTTCAGCCGTGAAGCTTAAAAACGGTGCCATCCAGCGCAGCATGGCGTGGGTGATTTGATGCAGCGCGGTTTGCGCGCTGCGGCGGGCGTGTGAGTTGGCCGCTGTTGTGTAAAGCCGGTCTTTTAAAACATCAAGGTAAAACGAGCCCAGGTCTTCGCTGCAATAAATTTGCAGTTTGGACACTACGGGCTGAAATTCATACACCTCGTAATGCGCGAGGATGTCAGCTTGCAACTGCGCTGCCCGGCTCAGGGCGTAGCGGTCAATCTCCAGCAACTCAGCAAACGGTACGGCGTGCTTGGCAGGGTCAAAATCACTGACGTTGGCCATCAAAAAGCGCAGCGTGTTGCGAATACGGCGGTAGCTGTCGACCACGCGCGCCAAGATTTTGTCGTCAATGGCCAGGTCGCCCGAATAGTCGGTGGATGCGCACCACAGGCGAATAATTTCTGCGCCCAGCTTGCTTGATACCTCTTGCGGCACCACCACATTGCCTTCGCTCTTGCTCATCTTTCGGCCCTTGCCGTCCACCGTGAAGCCGTGGGTTAGCAGGCCTTTGTACGGCGCGCGGTCGTACATGGCGCAAGACGTCAGCAGCGACGAATGAAACCAGCCGCGATGCTGGTCATGGCCTTCCAGATACAGGTCGGCGGGCCAGGTCGATTGCGCGGCGTGGCTGTGTTTGAGCACATGGTCGTGGGTGGTGCCTGAGTCAAACCACACATCCAGGATGTCGGTGCTTTTGATGTAGTCTGGCGCGTCAGCTCCAATAATGGATTCTGAAGTCGCCTTGCTCCACGCTTCTACCCCGCCGGCTTCAACCATGTTGGCTGCCAGGTCCATGATCTCCATGGTGCGCGGGTGCAACTCACCCGTGGCGGTGTGGATAAAGAATGGCAGCGGTACGCCCCAGTTGCGCTGGCGGCTGATGCACCAGTCAGGCCGGCCAGCAATCATGTCACGCAGCCGGACTTTGCCGTTTTCTGGGTAAAAACTGGTTTGCTCAATCGCGTTCAGCGCCAGTTCGCGCAGCGGCTTGGCAGCTTTGTCTTTGGTGAACACGCCCTCACCTTGATCCATGCGAATGAACCACTGTGCAGCGGCACGGTAGATGACGGGTGTTTTATGCCGCCAGCAATGCGGGTAGCTGTGCTCGATGTTGACGGTCGCAAACAATCTGCCGTGTTCGCGCAGCTTGTCAATCACCAGCGGCGCGGCTTTCCAGATGTTCAGACCACCAAAAAATGGCAGATCATCGACATAGCGTCCGTTGCCTTGCACCGGATTCAAAATGTCGTCTGTTGCAATGCCGTTGGCAACGCAAGAGTTGAAGTCTTCTACGCCGTAGGCTGGCGACGAATGCACGATACCTGTGCCATCGTCTGCTGTGGCGTAGTCAGCCAAAAAGACAGGGCTCAGGCGTTGGTAGCCCTGCACCCCTTTGTCGTCTTTAACGTCGTAAAACGGATGCATGAAGTTAAGCAGCGCCAGATTTTTGCCTTGGGTGGTGGCAATCACTGTTCCAGTAAGCTGATAGCGCTCCAGACATTTTTCAACCAACGACTCGGCCAGCATCAAAATGCCGCGTTCCGTGTCGACGAGGGCGTAAGTCAGCTCCGGGTTCAGGTTGAGCGCTTGGTTAGCCGGGAGGGTCCAGGCAGTAGTGGTCCAGATAACGGCAAACGCATCTTTGCTCAGGTTTTCCAGCCCAAATGCGGCCGCCAATTTATCGGGCTCTGCACTTTTAAAACCCACATCCAGCGTTTGTGATTTTTTATCGGCGTATTCAATCTCAAACTCTGCCAGTGACGAGCCGCAATCAAAGCACCAGTACACCGGCTTTAAACCCCGGTACACAAAGCCGCGCTCCATGATGCGTTTAAGCGCGCGGATCTCGTTGGCCTCGTTGGCGTAGTCCATCGTGCGGTAGGGGTTGTCCCATTCACCCAGCACGCCCAGGCGTTTGAAATCTTCAAGTTGCCCGGCAATCTGCTCGGTCGCAAAGGCGCGGCTTTTGGTTTGCACCTCATCTTTTAACAGGTTGCGACCATGCAATTTTTCAATCGCGTTTTCAATCGGCAAACCGTGGCAGTCCCAGCCGGGAACGTAAATAGCGTCCATGCCTTTGAGTTGCCGCGCTTTGACAATCATGTCCTTCAAAATTTTGTTGACGGCATGCCCAATATGGATTTTGCCGTTGGCATACGGCGGGCCGTCATGCAGCACAAACTTGGGCGCACCCGCGCGTGCCGCCCTGAGTTTTTTGTAAATGCCCTTGTCGTCCCAATCCTTAACCCAGCCTGCCTCACGCTTGGGCAAATCCCCGCGCATGGGGAAGGGCGTGTCGGGCAGGTTCAGGGTGCTGCGGTAGTCGGTTTTTTGCTCGGACATAGTTGCAATCATGGAAGGCTTCGACCAGCTCAGCCCGAACGGGTGAGTTGGGGTAAAAAGTGAAAGGGTATCCGTTCGCCCTGAGCCTGTCGAAGGGGGCTACTTGGATTGACAGATCGTTTAAATTCGGTCGCGCGTGGTCTGGCGGGCAGTTTCACTGTGCATATTGGCGAAAAACAGGCGTGCGTCATCACAATCTTTAGCAATGCCTTTTATAAGCGCATCCAAACTGTCGTATTTCAGTTCGTCATGTAATTTGTGCAGCAGTTCCACACGTACGATTTTACCGTAGCCTCCATCTACACCCAGTGTTTCGGGCCAGTCTAGGCAATAAGTTTCAAGCAATACCCGCCCGCCGTTTACGTCGTTCGCATCAATCGACGGGCGAATGCCAAGATTGGCTACACCGACAAGTGGTTTGTCAGTCAAGCCAAACACGTGCACCGCAAAAATACCGCTGGCGGCTGGGTTCCAGTGGGAAAACCGGAGATTCAGCGTGCGAAATCCGAGGTCACGGCCCAATTTGCGGCCGTGTACCACGTGACCCGAAATGCTGTAGGGCCTGCCCAGCAAGCTCGCGGTCTGCGCCATATCGCCAGCGCTCAGCGCTTGCCTTACTGCTGAACTCGAAACGCGGGTGCTTTGCACTTCGTAGCTGTTCATGCGGGCCACGTCAAAACCTAAGCGCTGGCCCGCAGCGTCCAGCATGGCGTAACCGCCTGCACGCTTGGCGCCAAAGCGAAAGTCGTCTCCAACCAGTATGTATCTGACACCCAAGCCTGAGATTAGGACATCATTGATAAATTCTTCGGGCTGTTGGCTGGCCAGTTTCGCGCCAAAGGGTAGAACCACAGCTTGGTCAACACCACAGGCAGCAAGCTCGGTCAACTTGTCGCGCAGCGTAGCAATGCGCGGTGGGGCGAGCTCTGGCTTTTTGGCCAGTGCAGCAAAGTAGTCGCGCGGATGGGGTTCAAACGTCAATACGCAGCTGGGTACGCCGCGGTGCTGTGCCTCGTTTTTAAGCAAGGCCAGCATGGCCTGGTGGCCGCGATGCACGCCATCGAAATTGCCGATGGTTAACGCGCAATGGGCAGCAAGTCTGGAGTTGCGGTAGCCGCGAAAAACTTTCATCTATCGATTATCGTTTTAATAGCAGGCTTCGCAGGGCCATAGTCTGCAGCACTCAGCTCCGTCATGTTTTGCCTGTATATTGCTATTTGCGTGACAAATGCGTTTCCATTTTTCGATGGAGGTCAGGTTTGAAGGTCTTAAAGCTCTCAGCGCAAGGTTTACCGCAATCCTGGATCAGCCTGGAAGGCGCAGTGCTGCACTACGCAGCCGACGAGGTACGGTGGGAAATGGGCGCGCATGTCGCAACTTTCCACGGTGGCCACAACGCCATCACCGGCAATCAGTCCATCATCGCGATTAACAGCATCATTGGCACCAAGGGCGTGCCCAAAATCAACCCGTTTGAGCTCAAACCCGGCTTGACGAATAGCAAGCTGTTTGTGCGTGACCGCAATGTGTGCGCCTACTGCGGCCAGCATTTCTTAGAAGAAGATTTAACGCGTGAGCACATTATTCCTTTTGGGCAAAAGGGTGTGGACACCTGGATGAATGTTGTCACAGCCTGCCGCGCCTGCAATCACCGCAAAAGCAACCGGACGCCCGAGCAGGCTGGCATGCCGCTGCTGTACACGCCTTATGTGCCCAGCCTGTGGGAAGACTTTATTTTGCGCAATCGCCGGATTCTGGCAGACCAGATGGAATTTTTAATGGCTCACATCCCAAAGACGTCACGCCTGCACGCGTGACGATCCGGTTTTTCGTCACGCTTGCACGCCTGCACGCATGACGGGCAGGCCGGTTTTTTAAGCAAAAACGCCTGCCGTGTCCTGCATCCGGTTCGACACTTCACCCAAATGATGCAGCGTATCGCCAAACGTCATTTCCAGCTGGGTCAGCTTTTTAAAGTAGTGGCTGACGATGTATTCATCGGTCACGCCAATGCCGCCGTGCAGCTGCACGGCTTCCTGGCCAACTTTGCGCATGGACACGCCCAACTGGTATTTGGCTCTGGCCATTGCGGCGCTGCGTTCAGCAGCAGGTGCGTTGAGTTTGAGGCTGGCGTAGTAACTCATTGACCTGGCCAGTTCAAGCTGCATCTTCATGTCAGCCACGCGGTGGCGCAGTGCCTGAAAGCTGCTGATCAAGACACCGAACTGCTTGCGGGTGTTCATGTATTCCACCGTAACAGCCAGCGTTTTATCCATCACGCCAATTGCCTCAGCGCAAGTACTGGCGACGCCAATGTCCACTGCATGAGCCAGAGCGATGGCGCCATCTTCTGTGATCAAGGTTGCGGGTGCGCCTTTCAAAACAACTTCTGCGGCGCGGCCACCGTCTTGTGTGCCGTAGCCACTGGTTGTCACGCCGGCGGCTGTGCGCTCCACCAAAAACAGTGCCAACTTGCCGTCAGTCATCGCCGGCACGATGAAGGCGTCAGCGTGGTCACCACTCGGTACTATGCTTTTAGTAGCTGTCAGCGCCCATTTTTGTTGGGTTATTGCTGCTTTTGCCTCACATTTCGAGAGGTCATAGCGCCCGACGCGCTCCTGGTGCGCCAAAACGATCAGGCTTTCACCTGATGCAATTTTTGGCAACCAGTCAGCTTTAACGGCATCTGGCGCATAGCCTGCCAGTACGGCACTGGCTATCAGCGCTTGGCCCAGCGGCTCCAGCACCATGCCGCGCCCGAGTTCTTCCATCACCACCATGGCCTCGGTCGGGCCCATGCCCATGCCGTCATGCGCCTCAGGCACGTACAGGGCCGTCAGACCAAGAACTGCCATCTCAGCATAGGCTTCGCGAGAAAAGCCAGCCGATGCCGCCGCACCCGTGATGGCGCGGCGGCGGTCAAAGGTGTAGGCCTTGTCGACCCATTTGCGGGCTGCATCTCTTAGCTGTTCCTGGTCGTCGGAAAAATCAAAGTCCATGATCTCTGCTTTCGTTGTCTTGAATATTTCTTCAACTGACTAGAACCCCCTCCTGGAGGGGGCATGGGGGAGCGATGTTGGCGCAAAGCACAGGTTGTCCACAGCGCTAGCTGAGGACGACCTGCGCCACGATATTTCGTTGCACTTCATTGCTGCCACCATAAATCGTGGTTTTGCGCATGTTGAAGTAAGTTGATGCCAGGGGCGCGTTGCTGGGTACCCCCCCCGGAAAACCTCCGATCGCCCCTGCGGCAGCGTTGCCTTGCCAGCCAGCTTCCATGGCTTCTTCAATAAACGGCAAAGCAAAAGGCCCCGCAGCCAGCATCATCAGCTCGCTGTAGCGTTGCTGGATTTCGCTACCCCTGATTTTGAGCAAGCCAGCAATATCGAGCGAATTTTTGCCCGTTTTCTCGGCCGACAGCACGCGCAGCACCATCATCTCGAGCGCCACCACGTCGACCTCAAGCTTGGCGATTTCATCTCGGAATCTGAAGTCGTCCCAAACACCTTCGGCTTTGGCGATTTTTTTCAGCCGCTCCAGCTCACGTTTGCTGCGGTTGACGTCGGCGATGTTGGTGCGCTCGTGGCTGAGCAGGTGCTTGGCGTAAGTCCAGCCCTTGTTTTCTTCGCCAATCAGGTTGTTGGCGGGCACTTCAACGTTGTCAAACCACACTTCATTGACTTCAGCCTCGCCGTCCAGCAAAACGATGGGTTTGACGCTGACGCCGGGGGACTTCATGTCAATCAGCAAAAAAGAAATACCGGTCTGCGGTTTGCCGTCGTTGCTGGTGCGTACCAGGCAAAAAATCCATTCGCCGTACTGGCCCAGCGTGGTCCAGGTTTTTTGGCCGTTAACGATGTACTTGTCGTCAACCCGCTCTGCCTTGCACTTGACAGAGGCCAGATCGGAACCCGAGCCCGGCTCGCTATAGCCCTGGCTCCACCATACGTCCCCGCTGGCAATGCCGGGCAGAAAGCGCGCTTGTTGCTCGGCATTGCCAAACGCCATGATGACCGGCGCCAACATGACAGGCCCAAACGGCACCACACGGGGCGCGCCAGCCAGGGCGCATTCTTCCTCAAACAAATGCTTTTGTACGGCAGTCCAGCCAGGGCCGCCGAACTCTTTGGGCCAGCCGTGCCCCAGCCAGCCTTTCTTGCCCAAAATTTTTGCCCAGCGCTGCATATCGTCGCGCGTCTGGCGCAGTGCGTTGCGAACCTTGTTCTGAATGTCGTCGGGCAAGTTGGCGTGCACCCAGGCGCGTATGTCTTCGCGAAAAGCCTGCTCTTCAGGGGTAAAAGCTAAATCCATGGGAGTCTCCGGTCACGCTGCAGATGAGGTGTTTTTAGCACGAATGGGCTCTCTAGCATGTCAATGCGGTGACTTGGCGGTGGCGATAATCCACGTACCATGATTCATCCACAAAAAAATATCGTCGTTTTGATTTCGGGTACGGGCTCAAACATGCTGGCTATAGCCAACGCGGCACTTAAAGAAAATTGGCTGAGCAACTTCGGTGCACGAATCGCCTGTGTGATCAGCAACAGGCCCGATGCTGGGGGTTTGCAGTCTGCCAGTGCTTTGGGTTTGGCAACTGAGGCACTGGACCATAAATCGTTTGCTAACCGTGAGGCTTTTGAGTCAGCGCTAATCAGCCTGATTGATCGGCATCAACCCGCCTTGGTTGTGCTGGCGGGTTTCATGCGCATCTTGACGCCAGGCTTTACATCCCATTACGCTAATCGCCTCGTCAATATCCATCCGTCGCTGCTGCCTGCCTTTGCCGGCCTTCATACACACCAGCGCGCCATTGACGCGGGGAGCAAAGTAGCTGGCACGACGGTGCATTTTGTGACGGCTGAGCTGGACCACGGCCGCATCATTGCGCAGGCTGTGGTGCCAGTCTTGCCGGGCGACACCGCTTTGAGCTTGTCGCAGCGCGTGTTGACGCAGGAGCATCTGCTGTACCCGCAGGTTGTGAAAGCATTGCTGCAAGCAACCAAGTAGTTGAATGACCCCAGCGAGCCAGAGGTTAATTAAAGTCAGTTGAATCCGGACTTCATAGCGCTCCGTATTCAATACAGCCGCTTGAATTTTTTAAATTTCGGCTTTTGACCTTTAATTTTTAACTTTACCTCACAGGATCAATCATGAAATTTTCTCGCAAACTGGCCTCTGTTTCTTTGGCTGTCATGCTGGGCCTGGGCGCTGCATCGTCTTTCGCGCAAGTCATGGTCGGCGGCGCACCGATGCTGGCCTCCAAAGACATCATTGACAACGCCGTCAACTCCAAAGACCACACCACGCTGGTAGCCGCTGTCAAAGCCGCTGGTCTGGTGGACACACTCAAGAGCGCGGGTCCTTTCACGGTATTTGCGCCTACCAATGCAGCTTTTGCTGCCTTACCAGCCGGCACGGTAGACACCTTGCTCAAGCCCGAAAACAAGGGCATGCTGACCGGTATCCTGACGTACCACGTTGTGCCGGGTAAAGTCGATGCTGCAGCGCTGACCAAAATGATCATGGACGGCAACGGCAGCACAACGTTTAAAACCGTTGCAGGCGGCATGCTGACTGCCAAGTCAAGCGGCGGCAAGGTCATGATCACCGACGAAAAAGGCGGAACGTCTACCGTGACGATGGCTGACGTGTACCAGTCAAACGGCGTGATTCACGTTGTTGACAAGGTGATGCTGCCCAAGTAATTTCGATTCTTCCTTCACCCCAATCCTGTCCCGCACCTGAAGGCAAAGCCTTCGGCTTCGCGCGCGGGAGAGGGAGTCAAGACAGCTGCTTTAGGGCAGCTTTCACAATGCTCGCTGCATCAACATTGAAAAACGCACGAAGTGCAGCGCGCGTATCGCTGCGGCCAAAGCCGTCGGTCCCCAGCGTGGTGTAGCGGCGGCCTTCTGGCAGCCATGCGCGAATGCTTTCGGGTACAGCGCACACGTAATCGGTGGCGGCAACGATGGGGCCTTGGCTGGATTGCAGCTGCTGGGTGACGAAGGGAATTTTCCGTTCGGGCTGAGCTTGTCGAAGCCTATCCTGTGCAGCATTTGGAGACCCTTCGACAGGCTCAGGGCGAACGGTTATGAGTTGCCGGCAAGTCATGCCGTCCCGCGCCAGCTCGCTCCAGCTGGTCACGCTAAACACCGTAACCTCGATGTCCATAGCCTCCAACTGCTCTGCAGCCTTGATCACCTCGGTCAAAATCGCGCCAGAACCCATCAAAGTCACTTTTTGAGCGATTTTCAAGGGCGTTTTAGGGCTGTAGCCCAATGATTCAGGGCGCAAGCAGCTCTTGAATTTGTAGCATCCACGAATGATGTCTGCCTCACTGCCCGGTATCAGATCCGGCTGGGCATAGTTCTCGTTCATCATCGTGACGTAGTAAAAAACGTCTTTTTGCGCCACCATCATTTCGCGCATGCCATGATCAATGATGACGGCCAGCTCGCACGCAAAGGCCGGGTCGTAGGCCTTGCAGTTGGGGATGGTGGCGGCAATCAAATGGCTGGTGCCGTCCTGGTGTTGCAGGCCTTCGCCGCTCAATGTGGTGCGGCCTGATGTGGCGCCCAGCAGAAAGCCGCGCGCCCGTTGGTCAGCCGCTGCCCAGATCTGGTCGCCCACACGCTGAAATCCAAACATCGAGTAATAAATATAAAACGGCAACATCGCCAGGCCGTGCACGCTGTAGCTGGTGGCCGCTGCCGTCCAGCTGGCCAGGGCACCGGCCTCGCTGATGCCTTCTTCCAGAATCTGCCCGTCCATGGCTTCCCGGTAGCTCAGCACTGAGCCAATGTCTTCCGGTGCATAGCGCTGACCCACGCTTGAATAAATACCCACCTGCTTGAAAAGATTGGCCATGCCGAAGGTGCGCGCCTCGTCGGCAACGATAGGTACGATTTTTGGGCCCAGTTCAACATCTTTTAACAAACTCCCCAGCATGCGCACAAAGGCCATGGTGGTGCTCATTTCCTTGCCGTTGGCCTGCAATGCAAAGCTGGCGTAGGCGGGCAGGGCGGGTATGTTGACAATGTTCGCCGTTGTGTCGCGCTTGGGCAGGTAGCCACCCAGTGCAGCGCGTTTGGCATGCAGGTACTGCATCTCGGGGCTGGCCGCATCAGGCTTGTAAAAGTCAATTCGTGTGGCTTGCTCGTCAGTCAGTGGCAAATTAAACCGGTTTCTAAAGCCAATCAGATCGGTTTCGTCAAACTTTTTTTGCGAATGGGTGGTCATCTTGCCCTGGCCTGCGCTGCCCATGCCGTAGCCCTTTTTGGTATGCGCCAAAATCACGGTGGGCTGGCCTTTGTGAGCAGCCGCTGCGGCATACGCGGCGTGGATTTTCACCAGGTCATGGCCGCCGCGTTTGAGGCGGTCAATCTGCTCGTCGGTCATACCCTGAGCAAGCCGCGCCAACTCGTCGTTTTGGCCAAAAAAAGTGTCACGGTTAAAGCGGCCGTCTTTGGCGGCAAAGGTCTGCATTTGGCCATCAACCGTGTTGGCAAAAGCCTTGGCTAGAGCCCCCGTGGTGTCGCGCGCAAACAGGCCGTCCCAGTCGCTGCCCCACACCAGTTTGATGACGTTCCAGCCCGCGCCTGCAAACAGTTTTTCCAGCTCGTCAATGATGCGGCCATTGCCGCGCACCGGGCCATCCAACCGCTGCAAGTTGCAATTGACGACCCACACCAGGTTGTCAAGGTTTTCACGCGCGGCCAGCGTCAGGGCGCTCATCGATTCTGGCTCGTCCATCTCGCCGTCGCCAAACACGCCCCAGACTTTTCTTGTGTTGCAGTCCAGTAGTCTGCGGTGCGTGAGGTAACGCATAAACCGCGCATGGTAAATCGAGCTGATCGGCCCGATACCCATTGAGCCAGTGGGAAACTGCCAAAAGTCGGGCATTAAGTACGGGTGTGGGTAGCTGCACAGGCCTTGCGCATCGCCTGCAGTTAGCTCTTGCCGATAGAAGCGCAAGTCAGCTTCCTGCAGTCGGCCTTCAAGATAAGCCCGTGCATACACACCCGGCGCGCTGTGCGGCTGAAAAAACACCAGGTCGCCCCGGTGCTGACCCTCGTTCAAACCCTCACGCGCTTTAAAGAAATGGTTAAAGCCGGTTTCAAACAAGTCAGCCGCACTGGCGTAACTGGCAATGTGGCCGCCCAGCTCGCTCGACCCGCCGGACTCGGCCTGGTTAGCCCGCACCACCATGGCCAATGCGTTCCAGCGCATCAGTGCGGCAATGCGTTCTTCAATCGCCAGGTCGCCAGGGAAAACCGGTTGCTCATCGACGTGAATGGTGTTGACATATGGCGTGCACAACTCGGGTTGCCAGCCAATGCGCTGGCTGCGTGCGCTGCGGCTCAGTTCATCAAGTAGTTGCCGGGCGCGCGACGGGCCTTGCGTAGCGACGAGTGCTTCAAACGCAGCGAGCCATTCGGCTGTTTCTTGCGGGTCTGGGTCGGTGCTGAGATGTTGGTGATCAATATTCATGACGCTAATTTTAGGCAACCACATGCTAAAAGCTCTGCTTAAATAGCAAGTTAAACGCTGTTTAAACGGCATAAAATGCTGACAGAACAAGGTTTTAAAACATATGCAGCTAGATTCAACCGATCTGAATATTCTTGACGAACTACAACGTGATGGTTCGCTGTCCAATGTGGAGCTGGCCCGCCGCGTCCATTTGAGCCCCTCGCCCTGCCTGGCGCGCGTCAAGGCATTGGAATCCGCCAAAGTCATTGACCGTTATGTGGCCATTGCTAACGCTGCGGCGCTCGGCTTGGGGTTAAGCGTCTTTATCTCGATCAGCCTGCGCAGCCAAAACAGGGATGCGCTGGCAGAGTTTGAACGACGCATTGCAGAGCACGACGAAGTGATGGAATGCTATTTGATGACCGGCGACAGCGACTATTTGATTCGAGTCGCGGTAGCCGACATTGGCGCCCTGGAAAAATTCATTTTGAACCAGCTGACGCCTATTCCGGGCCTTGAAAAAATACGATCCAGTTTTGCATTGAAGCAGGTGCGGTACAAAACCGCATTGCCTTTGCTAAATTAGTTTTGTGCGCGCATAAGAGTTTCATCAAACACCCCGTGCTGGCTGTTATAACTCAGCAACTTAATCAAGAAAGCAAAGCATGGAAAAATTTCTCTCAAACGTAGGCTCGCTGCTGTATAGCCTGCGTTTCACCATGCTGTTCTTTTATATCGGGCTGGTGGGCATCATTTTCGGGATTTTGGGCAAGTTTGTGCTCGAGACCTACAAGCTCATGAACATGCTGCTGTTTGGTGATCTGGAAAAGATTGCTCTGATCATCAAAGTCCTGGAGCTTGTAGACATGACAATGGTCGCGCAACTGGTGTGGGTGGTAGCGTTGGCTGGCGTTTCACTGTTTGTGACCACAGGGCATTTCGACACAAAAGACATGAAAAAACCGGACTGGTTAGATCATGTCAATACTTACAACCTCAAACTCAAGCTGGCATTCGCCATCATCTCAATTTCAGGCGTGCATGCGCTCAAGACATATTTAAGCGGAGAGTTGACGCTTGAAAATATTCAAATGGTCACGATGGTGGCTGTGATTCACTTCACGTTTGTGCTTTCGGCGATTGGCATTTCGTTTGCTGAAAAATTAACGCGGGGCAGCCACTGAAGGGTTGAAGATCACATCTTTGACTGAAACACCAGCCCGGCATGCTCACGCAGCGCGTGGAACTTGATTTTGGGCCACTGCTGCTCCACAGCTCGCAACGTGGCGCTGTGGTCTACCAGCAGCGTAGGCGCATCGACCGCATCGAGTGCCACGCGATGCGCGTTGGCGTCCATGAATTTTTTGAGCTCATTGGCATCGTCACACGTCACCCAGCGCGCCAGATTAAAGTTACTCGGCATGATGCGGGCCTTGACGCCGTACTCGTGTTCTAGCCGGTGCGCCACCACTTCAAATTGCAATTGGCCGACAGCACCCAGCAAAAGCAATG
>JAYURC010000028.1:0-11284 GCA_043756405.1 Polaromonas sp. | reverse complement strand
AAGGCCGCATGGTCGATGACGAAGAGATCAAGGCCACGCTGGCGCACAGCAAGCCGTACAAGCAGTGGATTGAGAATTTGCGGATTAAATTGGATGATGTGAAGGCTGCGGCAGCGTTGCCAAAAACTGAGCCCGCACCTGCCACACCGCTGCTGGATTTGCAGCAAGCCTTCGGCTACACGCAAGAAGACATCAAATTCCTGATGTCCCCCATGGCTGCCAACGGCGAAGAAGCCACCGGATCCATGGGCAACGACTCGCCGCTGGCGGTGTTGTCCAATAAAAACAAGTCGCTCTACAACTACTTCAAGCAGTTGTTCGCACAGGTCACCAACCCGCCCATCGACCCGATTCGCGAAGCGATTGTGATGTCACTGGTGTCGTTCATTGGCCCCAAACCAAACCTGCTGGACATCAACCAGGTCAACCCGCCCATGCGGCTCGAAGTGGCGCAGCCCGTACTGAATGTGGCTGACATGCAAAAGCTGCGCGACATTGAATCGCATACCCAGGGCAAATTCAAAAGCTACACGCTTGACATCACTTACCCACTGGCCTGGGGCCACGAAGGCGTTGAAGCCAAGCTGGCCTCGCTGTGCGCCGAGGCGGTCGATGCCATCAAAACTGGCAAAAACATTCTGATCGTCAGCGACCGCGCTATGTGCGCTGCCCAAGTCGCCATTCCGGCGCTGCTGGCACTCTCAGCGATTCACCAGCATTTGGTAAGCGTTGGCCTGCGCACTACAGCTGGCTTGGTGGTTGAAACAGGTTCTGCCCGGGAAGTGCATCACTTTGCCGTGCTCGCAGGCTACGGCGCAGAGGCCGTGCACCCGTATCTCGCGATGGAAACATTGGCTGAAATGCACGACGGTTTGCCGGGCGACCTCAGCACCGAAAAAGCCATCTACAACTACACCAAGGCCATTGGCAAAGGCCTGTCGAAAATCATGTCCAAGATGGGCGTGTCGACCTACATGAGCTACTGCGGCGCACAGCTGTTCGAAGTGATTGGCTTGAACCGCGAGACGATTGCCAAGTTCTTTACCGGCACTGCCAGCCAGGTTGAAGGCATGGGCGTGTTCGAGATTGCCGAAGAAGCGTTGCGCATGCACCGCTCGGCTTTCAGTGATGACCCGGTCCTTAGCAACATGCTCGATGCCGGTGGCGAATATGCCTTCAGGGTACGCGGTGAAAACCACATGTGGACGCCCGACGCGATTGCCAAGTTGCAGCACGCCACACGCGCCAACAACTTTAATACCTACAAAGAATACGCCCAGCTCATCAACGACCAGAACCGCCGCCACATGACGTTGCGCGGACTGTTTGAGTTCAAGATTGACCCGGCCAAAGCCATTCCGATTGATGAAGTCGAGTCTGCCAAAGAAATCGTCAAACGCTTTGCCACTGGTGCGATGTCGCTCGGCTCCATCAGCACCGAAGCACACGCCACATTGGCTGTTGCCATGAACCGCATTGGCGGCAAAAGCAACACAGGCGAAGGCGGCGAAGACCCGGCGCGTTACCGGCAAGAGCTAAAAGGCATTCCCATCAAGCAGGGTGCCACGCTGAAAAGCGTGATTGGCTCAAAACAGGTTGAAGTCGATTTGCCCTTGCAAGACGGTGACTCGCTACGCTCCAAAATCAAGCAGGTCGCCTCCGGCCGCTTTGGCGTCACGGCTGAATACTTGGTGTCTGCTGACCAGATTCAAATCAAAATGGCGCAAGGTGCCAAGCCAGGCGAAGGCGGCCAGCTGCCCGGCGGCAAGGTCAGTGAATACATTGGTGCGCTGCGTTTTTCAGTACCCGGTGTGGGGCTGATTTCCCCGCCGCCGCACCACGACATTTATTCAATTGAAGACTTGGCACAGCTGATTCATGACCTGAAAAACGTCAACCCGCGCGCCAGCATCAGCGTCAAGCTGGTCAGTGAAGTCGGCGTAGGCACCATCGCGGCAGGTGTGACCAAAGCCAAGGCCGATCACCTTGTGATAGCCGGCCACGACGGCGGCACGGGCGCCTCACCCTGGTCTTCTATCAAGCACGCAGGTAGCCCATGGGAAATTGGCCTGGCTGAAACCCAGCAGACGCTGGTACTCAACCGCCTGCGTGGCCGCATTCGCGTGCAGGCTGATGGCCAGATGAAAACCGGGCGTGATGTGGTCATTGGCGCGCTGCTAGGGGCCGACGAGTTCGGCTTCGCAACTGCCCCGCTGGTGGTGGAAGGCTGCATCATGATGCGCAAATGCCACTTGAATACTTGCCCGGTCGGCGTGGCCACGCAAGACCCGGTTCTGCGCCAAAAATTCAGCGGCAAACCCGAGCATGTCGTCAACTATTTCTTCTTTGTGGCAGAAGAGGCGCGTCAGTTAATGGCGCAGCTTGGCGTGCGCACGTTTGACGAATTGATTGGCCGCGCTGACTTGCTCGACACGCAAAAAGGCATTGAACACTGGAAGGCGGGCGGCCTGGACTTTGCACGTTTGTTCTACCAGCCGAATGTTCCGGCTGATGTGCCGCGCCTTCACACGTCCACCCAAGATCACGCCCTCGAAAAAGCGCTTGACGTGCGCCTGATTGAAAAGTCAAAAGCCGCAATCGACAAGGGCGAAAAAGTCCAGTTCATTGAAACCGTGCGCAACGTCAATCGCACAGTGGGCGCGATGCTGTCGGGTGAGCTGACCCGCGTGCGGCCCGAAGGCTTGCCAGACGATACGTTGCGCCTTCAGCTCGAAGGAACAGGCGGCCAGTCGTTCGGTGCTTTCCTCGCCAAGGGCATCACCATGTATTTGATCGGTGACGCGAACGACTACACCGGCAAGGGACTCAGCGGCGGCCGCATCGTGGTGCGACCCAGCATTGACTTTCGGGGCGAGTCGCACAAAAACACCATTGTTGGCAACACCGTTCTGTACGGTGCAACGACAGGCGAGGCGTTCTTCAGCGGCGTGGCGGGCGAGCGCTTTGCAGTGCGCCTGTCGGGTGCCACAGCAGTCGTTGAAGGCACAGGCGACCACGGCTGCGAATACATGACCGGCGGTACAGTGGCTGTGCTGGGCAAAACCGGCCGCAACTTTGCAGCAGGCATGAGCGGCGGCGTGGCCTATGTGTACGACGAAGACGGCCAGTTTGCCACCCGCTGCAACACATCCATGGTCAGCATGGACAAAGTCGTGACAACAGCCGAGCAACACACCCACGACAAATCAGACTGGCATGCCGAGCAGAGCGATGAAGCCCTGCTTAAACGTCTGCTGCAAGACCACAACCGCTGGACTGGCAGCAAGCGTGCCCGCGAGTTGCTGGACACTTGGGACCAGTCGCGGATGAAGTTTGTCAAGGTCTTCCCGAATGAATACAAGCGTGCGCTGCTGGAGCGCCGGGATCGTCGCCTGAATGCAGCGACCGAGACGACGCGGGCGCAGGTGGAGACGAATCGTGAAGAAGTAGGAGCGAAATAGGTACTATTAATTTAGGAGCTGCTTGCGCCCGTGTTTATTGGACTTAAGCACTAAACAGCATAAGTTTTGGTTCTATTGACCATATATCGATTTAGCACCCTTCCCTTTGAGGGAGGGCAGGGGTGGCGGCAAGCGCAGAGACAGTTTCGATATGGTGCGTGTCCCCATCCCAACCTTCCCCTAAAAGGGGAAGGAGTAAGACATAACCAACCGCATACCGATTTAGACAACAGATTATTTAGGAAATCATCATGGGAAAAATCACCGGTTTCATGGAATTAGAGCGCGTCGAAGAGGGCTACAAACCCGTACCTGAACGCCTGAAAAATTACAAAGAATTCGTTATCGGTCTGGACGACAAACAGGCCAAAGACCAGTCGGCCCGCTGCATGGACTGCGGCACGCCGTTTTGCAACACGGGTTGCCCGGTCAACAACATCATTCCTGACTTCAACGACATGGTGTTTCGTGCTGACTGGAAAAACGCGATTGCCACGCTGCACAGCACCAATAACTTCCCGGAATTTACAGGACGCATCTGCCCCGCACCGTGTGAGGCTGCCTGCGTACTGAACGTCAACGACGACGCGGTCGGCATCAAGTCGATTGAGCACGCCATCATCGACCGTGCCTGGGCCGAAGGCTGGGTCACACCGCAATTGCCGAAGCAAAAAACTGGTAAAAAAGTGGCGATTGTTGGCAGTGGCCCCGCCGGTATGGCAGCCGCTCAGCAACTGGCTCGGGCTGGCCATGACGTCACTCTGTTTGAAAAGAACGACCGTGTCGGCGGCCTGCTGCGCTACGGCATTCCAGACTTCAAAATGGAAAAAATTCACATCGACCGCCGAGTTGAGCAAATGACGGCTGAGGGCGTAACCTTTAAATGCGGCGTCATGGTCGGCAACCTGCCCAAAGAAAGCAAAGTCACCAACTGGGCGAAAGAAACCATTACGCCCGAACAATTACAAAAAGATTTTGACGCCGTGATATTGACTGGCGGCGCCGAGCAGTCACGCGACTTGCCCGTGCCCGGCCGCGAGCTGGACGGCGTACATTTCGCCATGGAATTTTTGCCGGGCCAAAACAAGGTCAACGCAGGCGACAAAGTCAAAGGCCAGCTGCGCGCTGATGGCAAACACGTTATTGTGATTGGCGGTGGCGACACCGGCAGCGACTGCGTGGGCACCAGCAATCGCCACGGCGCGGTCAGCGTCACGCAGTTTGAGCTGATGCCCCAGCCACCTATCGAAGAAAACCGCCCGATGACCTGGCCGTACTGGCCTGCCAAACTGCGCACCTCATCCAGTCACCTGGAAGGCTGCGAGCGCGAATTTGCGATTTCTACCAAAGAACTGATCGGCGAAAAAGGCAAAGTCACGGGCTTGAAAACAGTTCGCGTTGAATGGGTGAACGGCAAGATGGTTGAAGTGGCCGGGTCTGAGCAAACGCTGAAAGCCGATTTGGTGCTGCTGGCCATGGGTTTCGTCTCGCCCGTCGCCTCGATTCTCGAATCGTTCGGCATCGACAAAGACAATCGCGGCAACGCGAAAGCCAGCGACGCTTTGATTGGCGGCTATGCGACGAATGTGCCGAAGGTGTTTGTGGCCGGTGACATCCGACGCGGGCAAAGTCTGGTGGTTTGGGCCATCAGGGAAGGCCGCCAAGCTGCGCGCGGTGTCGACGAGTTCTTGATGGGTTACAGCGATTTGCCTCGTTAACTACCCGATTAGCTATAAAAACAAGAGCTGTTTGCGCGCGTATTATTTGGGCTAGAGGCCTAAATGGTTGGTAATTTTGCCTAAGAAGGCTCATAAATACAGTTTTTGAGCCTACTTGACATTCCAGCGTCACTGACGGGCTTGCGGGTAATCCCTTTATGATTAACACAACTCTCTTCAAACTCCGCCTCCCCAAGTTTTTCATCTTCAATGCCGCAGCCAGATTCCACAGCCTTGGTTGAATTCAAGGACGTCACTTTCTCTTACCCCGGTACCAATGACAGCAGCGGTGACCGTGTCATTCTGGACAAAGTCACCCTGTCCGTGCCGCGCGGCAAAGTCACGGCGCTGATGGGTGCGTCGGGTGGCGGTAAAACCACGGTGTTGCGCCTGATTGGCGGGCAGCAAAAAGCCAATGCAGGGCAGGTGTTGTTTGACGGCCAAAACGTGGGTGACCTGAGCCAAAAGGACCTGTACGCCGCCCGTCGCCGTATGGGCATGCTGTTTCAGTTTGGCGCACTGTTCACTGACTTGAGCGTGTTTGACAACGTGGCTTTCCCGCTGCGTGAACACACCAATTTAAGCCCTGATCTGATTCGCGACATTGTGCTGATGAAGCTCAACGCCGTGGGCCTGCGCGGCGCAAGGGGCCTGATGCCGAGTGAAATATCAGGCGGCATGGCCCGTCGGGTTGCCTTGGCCCGGGCCATCGCACTCGACCCGGAACTCATCATGTACGACGAGCCTTTTGCCGGGCTGGACCCAATTTCACTTGGCACGGCGGCTAAACTGATTCGCCAGCTCAATGACACGCTGGGCATCACGTCCATTGTTGTCTCGCATGACCTGGAAGAAACTTTTCGCATTGCCGACAAGGTGATTATCTTGGCCAATGGCGGCATTGCTGCCCAAGGTACGCCAGACGAAGTTCGCCAGTCAATTGACCCGCTGGTGCACCAATTTGTCAATGCGCTCGCCGAAGGGCCGGTCAAGTTTCACTACCCCGGCGTGGATGTGGCCACTGACTTTGGCCAGGCGGCCCAATAACAAGACTGCATCAAGACTGCCATGACTCAAGCCAAAACAAATCTCGCTTTCAACACGGGTTTTGCTGTGCGCCAGCAACTGGCTGACCTGGGCCATGCCGCACGCCTTTTCATCCGTCTGATTGCCATGATGGGCTCTGCGCTCAAGCGCTTTGGCCTGGTGCGCGACCAGATTTTCTTTTTAGGCAATTACTCGCTGGCCATCATTGGTGTGTCTGGTCTGTTCGTGGGATTTGTGCTCGGCTTGCAGGGCTATTACACGCTGCAGCGCTTTGGCGCGGCCGACACGTTGGGGCTGCTGGTTACGCTCAGCTTGGTGCGCGAGCTCGGCCCGGTGGTGACGGCACTGCTTTTTGCGGGGCGCGCTGGCACCGCATTGACAGCAGAAATCGGCCTGATGAAAGCGGGCGAACAACTATCAGCCATGGAAATGATGGCGGTTGACACGATTCAGCGCATCCTGGCACCGCGCTTTTTGGGCGGCATCATCGCCATGCCATTGCTGGCGGCAGTATTCAGCGCTGTTGGCGTGTTGGGCGGCTGGTTTGTGGGCGTGATCATGATCGGTGTTGATTCAGGTTCGTTCTGGAGCCAGATGCAATCTGGCGTTGATGTCTGGCGCGATGTGGGCAATGGCGTCATCAAAAGCTTTGTTTTTGGCGTCACCGTGACGTTTGTGGCGTTGTACCAGGGTTTTATGGCCCAACCCACGCCCGAAGGCGTGTCACGCGCCACCACCCGCACCGTCGTGGTGGCATCGCTCGGCGTGTTGGGGCTGGACTTTTTACTGACCACTTTGATGTTCAGCATTTAGTAATCAGTCATGCCAAAATAGCTAACTGCTTAGGGGCTCGAAGGTAAAAAATGCAACGTTCAAAAAATGACTTGTGGGTAGGACTGTTTGTGCTCATAGGCGCGGCAGGCCTGTTGTTTCTGGCCCTCAAGTCGGCCAACTTACTAAGCCTGAACTTTGACAGCACCTATCAAGTCACTGCGAAGTTCGACAATATCGGCGGCCTGAAAGCTCGCGCCGCCGTTAAAAGCGCTGGTGTTGTGATTGGCCGTGTTGAAAACATCACCTTTGACGACAAGTCCTATCAGGCCAGCGTGCATCTGGCGCTGGAAAGCAAATACGCTTTCCCGAAAGACTCGTCACTCAAAATCCTGACCAGCGGCTTGTTAGGCGAACAATATATTGGCATAGAAGCTGGAGCCAGTGAGAAAAATATGGCGGCAGGCGATGTCATCAAGCAAACCCAATCAGCCGTGGTACTTGAAAACCTGATCAGCCAGTTTTTGTTCAGTAAAGCGGCAGACAGCGACAAAGAAGTACCAGTTTCAGGGAGTAACGATAAAAAATGAGCACATTTAATTTAATAAAAAAAGGTTTGGGCGCTTTGACCCTTGGCCTGTTTGTGGTTTTGAGCCAGGGCTGCGCCACTGGTCCCCATGCCAATCCTTCTGACCCAATGGAGCCGCTGAACCGTGCGGTTTTTAATTTCAACGACGGTATTGACCGCGCGGTTTTAAAACCCGTAGCGACGGTCTACGATCAGGTCACGCCTTCGCCTGTCAAGACGGGTGTACGTAATTTTTTCGGTAATCTTTCTGACGTCTGGTCTGTGGTTAACAACTTGATGCAGTTCAAACTCAAAGAATCGCTGGAAACCCTGATGCGCGTGAGTGTTAATTCGACTTTCGGCTTTGCGGGTGTTCTGGACATTGGTACCGAAATGCGCCTGCAAAAAAATAAGCAGGATTTTGGACAGACGCTGGGCGTTTGGGGCTTTGGCTCAGGCCCCTATGTTGTTCTGCCACTGTTGGGGCCGTCGTCTGTTCGGGACACGGTAGGCACGGTGGTAGACGGCAGTGCTGATTTGGTCAACAGCACTGGCAGTGTGGCTACCCGCAACTCGCTGACAACGCTTCGATTGGTTGACAAGCGCGCCGAGTTGCTGGGTGCCACCAATATTCTTGATCAAGCCGCGCTGGACAAATACAGTTTTACCCGTGACTCGTATCTGCAACGCAGGGCCAATTCAATCGGCAAAGACACTGCTGTCAAAGAAGAGCGCTTTGACCTGCCCGCTGCACCTGCAAAATAAACCGCAGAGCCGGTGTACACCTGCCATCGTCCTGCCGCGTTAAGGGCGGGCCCAGATATTTTTTGAAAGTCAACCATGCTACGTAGAAATTTTGCCCAGCTCACCGCAGTACTGATTAGCGCCTTGATGCTGGCAGCACCAGCCGCCTACGCTCAGGAAGAAGCCCCTGACGCCCTGATCAAACGCCTGTCTACCGATGTGCTGGACAAAATCAAGTCTGATAAAACCGTGCAAGCTGGTGATATGACTAAGGTGATGGCTTTGGTCGACAGCCAGGTTATGCCAAATGTCAACTTCACCCGCATGACAGCGGCTGCGGTGGGCCGCAACTGGCGCCAGGCCACGCCAGAGCAGAAAAAAAGGCTTCAAGAAGAATTCAAGACCTTGCTGATTCGCACCTACTCTGGCGCACTGTCGCAGGTTAAAGACCAAACCATCAACGTCAAGCCGTTGCGCGCGGCAGCAGCTGACACCGAAGTTGTGGTGCGAAGCGAAGTATTGGGCCAAGGTGAGCCCGTGCAACTGGACTACCGCCTTGAAAAAGTGGGCACCGCTTGGAAGATATATGACCTCAATGTGCTCGGCGTCTGGCTGGTAGAGACCTACCGCACCCAGTTTGCGCAAGAGATCAGTTCTAAAGGGATTGATGGCTTGATTGCTGCCATGTCAGAGCGCAACAAGTCGAACAACGCCAAAAAGTCCTAGGGCCGATGTGCTGACCCTGCCCGCAGCTTTAACCCACGCTCAAGCGTTTGATACCGCCCGCGCCCTGAAAGCTCAGGCAGCTTTGCAGCCTGATAGCATCGTCGTTGATGCCAGCGCTTTAACGCGGTTTGACTCATCTGCTTTGGCTGTACTGCTGGCATGTCGGCGCGAAGCGGCAGCCGCTGGCAAGCCCTTTTCTGTACAAGGTTTACCGGCCAGCCTGAGCCAATTGGCTGCGCTGTATGGCGTGACGGAGTTGATTCCCGCATCTGCCTGAATTTAAGGCCGCGGTTAACGTGCCGCAGCGCGCCAGCCCCTAAAATAGCGGGTTCATGCCAGCCATATCATTTCAATCCGTCTTTAAAACCTATTCCACCCAACGCGGTCAAGCAGGCGCAGCAAATAATGTTGTTAAAGCGCTGGATGACGTTAGTTTCGACATCAGGCAAGGCGAATTTTTTGGGTTACTCGGGCCTAACGGAGCTGGTAAAACAACGCTCATCAGCCTGTTGGCAGGCCTGTCGCGCGCCAGCAGTGGCAGCATCACGGTGCATGGTCATGACGTACAAACTGATTACGCCGCAGCCAGGCGCACGCTGGGCGTGGTGCCGCAAGAGCTGGTGTTTGACCCATTTTTCAGTGTGCGTGAAGCGCTGCGTATTCAATCGGGTTATTTCGGTATCAAAAGCAACGATGCCTGGATTGATGAGCTATTAAGCAGCCTCGGTCTGGCGGACAAGGCGAATGCCAACATGCGCCAGCTTTCAGGCGGCATGAAGCGCCGCGTGCTCGTGGCGCAGGCGCTGGTACACAAGCCGAAAGTCATTGTGCTGGACGAACCCACAGCAGGCGTTGATGTCGAGCTGCGCCAGACACTGTGGCAGTTCATCGCCAAGCTCAACAAGCAGGGCAGCACCGTGCTGCTGACCACCCACTACCTTGAAGAAGCCGAGGCGCTGTGCAGCCGCATTGCCATGCTCAAGCAGGGCAAAGTCGTCGCATTGGCCAATACGTCGGAATTGCTGAAAGCGGCCTCATCGAATGTGCTTCGCTTTAAAATTGATAGCGAACTACCCATAGAGTTGGCTGCTAAAGCACGTATTACAGGCCGGATTGTGCAGTTTCCGGCGCACAACGCTAACGAAATCGAGCAGTACCTGGCGGCGATTCGTCAGGCGGGTCTGGTGGCCGAAGATGTTGAGATTCGCAAGGCGGACCTTGAGGACGTGTTTCTGGATGTCATGTCTGACAAATCGGGACAAGCGGCGGTGAAAGTATGACGGGCTGGCAAACTCTGCTCTACAAAGAAACCCTGCGTTTCTGGAAGGTCGGTTTTCAGACCGTGGGGGCACCCGTGTTGACGGCTGTCATGTACATGCTGATTTTTGGCCATGTGCTGGATGGCCAAGTCAAGGTTTACGGCACGGTAAATTACGCGGCCTTTCTGGTGCCCGGCTTGGTCATGATGAGTGTGTTGCAAAACGCTTTTGCCAACAGCTCATCGTCGCTCATCCAAAGCAAAATCATGGGCAGCCTGGTGTTTGTGCTGCTCACGCCGCTGTCGCACTGGCACTGGTTTTTTGCCTATGTGGGTGCATCGGTTGCACGCGGTTTGCTGGTAGGTACAGGGGTTTTTGTTGTCACAGTTTATTTTGGCAGACCAGTCTTTGCTTATCCGCTGTGGATTGTGCTGTTTGCCGTATTTGGCGCTGCCATGCTCGGTGCGCTGGGTGTGATCGCCGGGTTATGGTCAGATAAATTCGACCAGATGGCGGCATTTCAAAACTTTGTCATCATGCCGATGACGTTTTTAAGCGGCGTGTTTTATTCGATTCATTCCTTGCCGCCTTTTTGGCAAACCGTTAGCCACCTGAATCCGTTTTTCTACATGATTGATGGCTTCAGGTATGGGTTTTTTGGTGTGAGTGATGTGTCGCCCTGGCTCAGCCTGGGCATCGTCAGCGCGGCATTAATCGTCGTCAGCGCCGTTGCCGTCAATATGCTGCGCACCGGCTACAAAATCAGAAGCTAAACAATGCCCCCACGTTCACTCACAACGCGCAATTCTCTGCCCCCCGAGGGTGCGCTGCGCCTGCAGTCTGGCAAAGCCAGATCTGCGGCCCCTGCTTGACGGGAGCATTGCACCCCAGGAGCTAGGCCGCCAACTGTCGAGCCATGCGGATCGCCGCAACCAAACTGGCGGCATCCGCCTTGCCCGTACCGGCAATATCAAACGCCGTGCCATGGTC
>JAYURC010000027.1:0-11358 GCA_043756405.1 Polaromonas sp. | reverse complement strand
TCTTGTTTCAATCCGCGCCCGTCATTGCTGACGGGCGAACCACCGCTGTAACTGGCGTAGTCCCTGCACTGTCTTGTTTCAATCCGCGCCCGTCATTGCTGACGGGCGAACCTTCGTACATTGCATCGTCAAACAAATGGTAGTAGTGTTTCAATCCGCGCCCGTCATTGCTGACGGGCGAACCTCGCTGGACTGACGAGCTCGGAACCTCGTCCAAGCGTTTCAATCCGCGCCCGTCATTGCTGACGGGCGAACCCCAGCCCCGCGCCGCCCTTGTAGGCACGGTACGCGTTTCAATCCGCGCCCGTCATTGCTGACGGGCGAACCGACATTGCAGCAGGCTTTCAGGAAGCCACCCCAAAAGTTTCAATCCGCGCCCGTCATTGCTGACGGGCGAACCGATTGCCAACGCCGCGACAGGTCAGCCAACACCTGTTTCAATCCGCGCCCGTCATTGCTGACGGGCGAACCGATTTACCGCCCATTTACAGCCTCTTTTCGAGAATGTTTCAATCCGCGCCCGTCATTGCTGACGGGCGAACCGTAGAACGACGGTTAGAACGGCTTGAAGAAAAATGTTTCAATCCGCGCCCGTCATTGCTGACGGGCGAACCGCTTGGGCGCTAAACCGTTGATGGCAAACAAAATAGTCGCGGGTTTGCGCGAACATCGTTTGCCGAACATTTTTAGCGAATCAGCGCATTTAGTGTATTTCAAAAAATCCATATAAATCAAAGGTATAGCGTCACCGCGAACCCGTTACACACAAAACAATCGCTTAAGGTTCGCGCTTGAAAGAAGTACCGACGGATTTGCGCCTTCAATCAAGGACACATCAGATTACCAGAGGATCGTCAAAGTCGATGGCTTTAAAAGTGCCGTGTTCAAGCACTTCAAAACCGCGCGTTTCAGGTATGCGGTACAGGCGAAGGCAGTCTTGTTTGGGGTCTATTTCTGCCAGTAGTCTGCGCTCTAAAGCCTCAAACTGGGCAACGTCCAGTTGGCATTCAAATACTGATTTTTGTACCCGTTGGCCGGTGCTTTCACACACCTTGGCTACGCGCCGCAAACGGCGGCGGCCGGCCTTCAGCTCGGTACTGACGTCATAGCAAACCAGTATCAACATGCGCGCCCCGCCATCAATTATTTCGCCACAAACGGCACATAGGGTGCGTTTTCGTCACGCAATGATCTGGCAAGCAGCCTGGCCTGAACCAGTGGCACTAGACCCAGTGGCAAATTCTGCGCCAGCAGGGGATGGCTGATCTCGTCTCGTTTTCTTTCTTGGTACGCCACCACCACTTGTTTACGGGCATCAGGTTCAATTGACACACCGCCGCCTTCCCGCATCACAAAATCACTTGCCGCCAGTTGCCCACGGTTGATCAGGGTCAGTGCGAGCCGGTCGGCCCAGGGGCGAAACTCTTCCATCAAGTCAAGCGCCAGCGCGGCGCGCCCTGGCCGCAAGACGTGCAAAAAACCTACTTGTGGGTCCAGCCCGGCTGCCTCAAGTGCAGAACGGCAATCGTTCATCCACATGGCGTACAAAAATGACAGCATGGCGTTAAACCTGTCGCGCGGCGGGCGGCGGGTGCGACCGTCCATGCGAAAGGCCTCGCGCTGGTCGTCTCGAAGCAGCAGATGCAGACCGCTGAAATACTGGCGTGCTGCCTCACCCTCAATGCCGCGCAACACGTCAAGACTGCAGGCTGCTGGTAGCGCACGCAGACTGGCGGCCAAGTCGTCAGCTAGCCGAGCAAGTATTTTTGCTTCGGCGTCAACCTTACTTTCGCGTGCGCCGCGCTGCAGCACTTGACGGGTATTTTTGATCTTGCCCGCAACGCAGGCGCGGGCCATGTCAAGGGTAAAAGCGGGGTTGGCTGCACATTCAAACTGGGCTTTGCGCAGCAGCACATTGCCTGAAACCGCACCTTCAAGCCGGGCTTTGAAGCGCCCGTTGTCGTCTAGCAAAACAAGCGCAATACCGCCTTCGGCCAAACGGTGCATCAGCGGCGCAGACAAGCCCACGTGCCCAAAGCACACCACCGCACACAAGTGATGTAGCGGTACGCGTAAACGGGTTTCGCGTTCAACTTCTACGCGCAGGGTGTCGTTGTCAAGCCGCAGATAGGTGTCTGGCGTGGTGACGTAAAGGGTATTCAGTAATTGCATGGTCAGCAGGATGTAAAGCGAGTTTTAAGGCGGCTTAAGTTGTTTTATGCATCGGGCTCAAACAAGGCCGCGCGCGCAGCCGCTACGCCCGCATGGGCTGCCTGCGGCTGGCAACGGTCAAGCAGCGAGCAGGCCTTGCAGCGCTTGGCCGCTTGCGCAACCTCAAGTGGCGGCGGTAGTTTGCTTGATGCCAGCATGGCCCGAATATCTGTAGCGGTTTGTATGACCGACTGCCGCAGCTCAAGCGTGACAGCCACCACACGCCGGCGTTTGGATGTTGCATAAAAGATAGCGCCTTCATCAACCGCTTTGCCCATCATTGCCTCCAAGCACATGGCCTGCGCAGCCAACTGAATGTCGTCGCACGCTGCAATATCAGCTGCCTTGTGCCGGCTGCCATGCTTGTATTCAACCGGGTACGGCACGCCACCGGGCAAAAATTCAACCACATCTGACTTGCCGATCAAGCCCAGCTCGTCATGCCACAGCGGCAAGGCGCGCTCGGCGCGCACGCCCTTGGCGGTCTCTACACCGGGCTTGTCGACCTTGGCATGCACCGCTTGCCCACGCAGGGTGTGAATGTTGTCGTCAAAGGCCTGCTCTAGATGAATCAGCCCGCATTGGCGTGGGCAATAGTGCCAGTGCTGCAGGGCAGACAGGGCGATCGGGTCAATATCGGCAGGCATAAAGAAAATTGGCAGCGCTGTAAATCAGGTTTTGGGCGAGTGCTTTAACGCCTTCTTGTCGATTTTGTCTTTGGGCGGCAAATAGTTGTTACCGGTCACCACCGACTTTCCTGTCTGGCTTTCTAGCTGATGGCGTGCCTGGCGGGCAATGCGGCCACCGGCTACCGCAGCTGTTTTGTTCTGCGGCAGACCAGTTGCATCGGAGGTTTCAGAAATCTGCCGAGTAGACAGCTCTGCCAGCGCCGTAAAAATCAGCTCCGCCTCGCTCATGTGGTCACGCAGGTTGTGACTTTTTAAACCCTTCAAATCTTTGTGCGCCTTGACGCTCACACCTGACCACTCCTGATGAATGATGTTCGTCAGAATCGCAAACTCGTTGCCCTCCTTGATGTCGTGCTCGCGCCAATAGTCGGTGAGTTTGTTGCGCGTTTCCTGACCCGTCATGCGCTGAGCAATCCACTTATCGCTACGGCCATGCTGCTGCCAGGTCTGCCGCGCCCTATCAAGTGACAAGGCCGGGTCAGCCATCTCTTGCATGCGCTCGTAACCCACCTTGGCAAGCCAGAGCTTGATGGGCTCGGCTTTGGGGCTGGGGATGGATTGGACGATGCGAAGCAAACTTTCTGCGGTGGCGCAGTCAGTCAGGCGCTGCTTGCCGTCGGCAGCAGGCAGTTTCAACTGTCGACAAACTGTCGACAGTTCAGCCCCATCCTCAGACTTAACGCGCAGCTTCATCTTGAACCAGTAGTCGCGGGCGTTTTCGCTATCGGTCAGCACCTGCACCACATCAATCACCGAAAACCACCAAATGTCGGTTTCTTCGTCGTACACCCGGCGGATGGACTGGCCGTCAAATTGAGTGGGCAGGATTTTCATCACTTACTCCGAACGCGCATCAGCATTTGCGAGTCAAAGTTACACCAGTCGAAGGTGCCAACGATTCACCGACTTGCAAAGCTTTGCCGTCAAATACCACTTGGTACGCGTCAAAGCTGCGCGCGACTTCACCGGGATTCGTTTGTGCGACTTTGAGTTTGTCAAACAAGGTGTGCGCAGGCGCATTGCCCAGCTCACTGTCGTGCTTGAACACGTACAAACCACGAGTTGACATTTCTCCGCGTGCCGCCGAGCGGTCATGCTCAAACATTTGCGCTAACGATTGCCAGAGCAGTTCTAAATCATCCTCGCCAAACCCGGTCTGCTTGGCCAAAAACGACGAGACAAAGCCGTGTGCGACGTACACGCCGTAGGGCACGGTATGTTTGCGCCCCATCGTACGGTTGTTGCCATCTTGCTTTTCCGCTTCGCCCGCGGTTGTCACCGCCATGCGGGTGATGGTGTGCTCCAAGGCCACGACCGGTTCAACCGAGCGGGCAAAGGTGAGCTGCACCGGGCCGCGCACCTGTCCGCAGTTCGTACCCGTAGACATGACTGCGCCGAAGGTGCGAACGTCAAAAAAGTTCTGGCACATCCAGTCGCGTGCCGGGCCTACTTCGTCAGCGCTGCCTTTGCGTTTTTCCTTTTTGGCGGGTTTCTTTTTAGCATCGACAACCAAGGACGCTTCCGCTACGTTTTCAGTAGCTACTTGCGCCTGTTCTTCCAGCGCTAAAGCCATTTTTAATGCTGAATAAGCACGTTCGTTTTGTAAGTTCAATACTGCTTTTTCACGCACGTAAATTTCAAATCGCTTCTCCCCATCCACAGGGTCGCGCTGATCTTGGTCTTTCACCAGACCCACAAAATTGCGCACCTTGCGTTTGAGCGATACGTCCGTCACCAAGCCGTGACCGGATTCGGCATCCAGGCGCGGCATGTTGCCAGCGTCGGGGTCGCCGTTGGGGTTGCCATCTTTGACGTCAAAAATGAGAACGAAATCGTAGCGATTGGCAAGCTGATTAACGAGAGTCATGATGCTGTTCCTGGTGTAGTGGGTGGGTTTAAAGGGTCTGGTTTTTTAGTGAAAAAGTCTTGGCGTTGATGGTAGTAACCCAACGCAAAGCGGCCTTGGTCTGGCAACGGCAAGTGTTTAGGAAAGTCAGTTACTGGCCCCAGCACCTCGCAAAGTAGTTTTTCAAACGACGTGGTGCGGCTAACCGTCAACTTTTTAAGGTGTGCGTTTTTTAAACGAAGCAAGGTGGTGAAGACTGCTACGGGCGTGCTGGATGCTGCGCCGTAGTACCGGTCTCGGATAGTTGCGTTCAGCCCTGGGCTGGCCTCTTCCTGAATTTTTTCCAGCACAGAAAAAAGTCTCCCCAGTCGATAAGCCGGGTTGTTGTTGTCAAGATCAAGCATGGGCAAAAACTCCTTTTCTGTGGTCGGTTGATTGGGTGATAAGTGGGTATGCCGCATGTGGCGGCGCAGGCAAGCCTTGATGGCCGCTGCACGTAGGTAGTTGACGTTTTGCTCGGCACGGCAGCGACCTACTGCCGCATTTAGCCAAAGGCTGGGGTACGGCACGTCTTCACCGGCAAAAATGGCGTCAACAACAGCACCGCCCAAGTTGGGTGGAATGTTGTCTGCTTTGTTTTGTACCGCCACCGCAGCCAAAAGGCGAAAAAGTGACGGGTACTGCGGATCATTTGGCCCGCGCACCAACTCCAAATCGTCAAAGTGCCGCACGATACGATGCCCAAGCTCGCGTAAGGGCAGGCAATGGTAAAAGCGAATACTGATGCGAGCCGCATTCGGCGCCAGTCCCAAAACATGAAACCGGGTGTCACCCTGCGCCCCTGCAAGTTTGCCGCTGTTAACAACATCAAGCAGCGCATGAACAGCTCGGGTGCTTTCGTCAGGGTTATCTTTGAAGATTTCGCCGAAGATATTTTCGAAAGCATCTTCTTTCTCTGACCAAAATATGGTGGATGCATCGCCCACTTGAATGCGTTGGGTGGAGTCTTTTCGCAGCAAGTGATTAAGCGCGGTGGTGTAGGCAAAAGCAGCTGCGCGACTGACCGGTGCGTTTTCTCCTTGGCGTTCTGTTTTGCCATACGATTCAAACGCTCTGGCGTTGAACGACACAATATTTGCGCCCGAGGTTTGTGCGCCCCACACACCCTTGATAGAGGCATGCAAACGCTCTACCGGTGCGTGTTCGCCAGATACCAAGCACATCACAACTCGGGCATCTGCGTCGGTAACCATATTCAATGCCGCATTGACGACGGCAGCCCGCTGGCATACCAAGTCCTGGTCGCCCTGTAACCGAAAGCTGAGGACGGCATTGCTCTCCAACGCTTCAGCCCACGCAGGTTGGCGCTCTAACTGTGCAAGATCAATATGTGCCAGAAAACGAATGACGGCTTGAATACCTGCATCTTCCCGCGCTGCATCAGGCAATGCTTCAACACGCGAACGAAAAGCTGCATGCTGTTCCAGCACGCGTTCTGGCTTGCCTTTTGTGTCAACGCCTAGCACGTACTCAAGGGTGTCCCATAGTAAGTTTGCTGCTACACCAGACGTCTTTTTAAGACCAAGTGGCACACGAAAGGTTTGAGCTACTTTTTTCTTGCCTTGCGGCTCACGTGTGTCCCGCATTTGGAGCAATTGCCCCTCTGCATTAATTTCCAGCAGATAAGGAATTTCTTTTTGCTCCAAGCCGAACATGGGAAGGCGTTGCGCAGGGTCTGGGTCATCGCACTTGCGGCGGTAGTAGTCGTTCAGTGCTTGCAATATCATCCGCGAGCCTCCTCAAACGGTGGCACTTGCACCACACCCTTGTTCAGCGTGGCATTGAAAAAACGCGGCTGCGGGTCAGACGGGTGGGTGAAGTCAAGATCGTGCAGCATCCAGCCCAACTCGCGGGAGTCATCAACCGGCGGTACGGGCGGTGTATTCGCTGTGACCAGCGAAAAGCTGGCAGCAAACTCGCGACACCCGAGGTAAGGCTGATTCACGCACTGCCCTTTAATAGCGCGGCGGGTGAACATTTCTGTGTATTTCATCAACGGATCGCTGCAACCCGGAGCTAGCGTCAAATCAGCATGGATGCGGTAGGCCACATCACGCAAAAAGTAACCTGCCCGTTGCTGTCGTTCGTCTTCAATATACATACCTAACATTCCACTTTTGGCAATCATGGCTTGCTGCACATTGCGGGTAGAAACCACAGCACTGACCTCGTTGCGTCGCAAGTTGATCCACCGGATCGGTTTGAGTACATCGATACGATGCACCCGCCAGCGGATCGATGGCTTCCACAAAATAGCTTCAAAAATGGAGCGTGCAGAGGACGGCGTCATCACGTCGTACGAGACGCGCTCCACCTTCATTTCGGGGCGGGTGAAGCAGGCAAACGGGCCTGCGACTTCTAGGCAAAACGTGGTCATAAGGTCACTCCGTTATCAGTCATAGCGCGAATGCTCCTGGGTTGTAAACATCATCTTCAGGCATAAAACCCAGTGTGGGGTGGTACAAGTTATCGGCACTCAACTGCACATACAAGCTTGGCATGGGCAATGTCAAACTGCCTTGTGCCAGCATCTTGTCAGCCAGGCGCTTTCTGATGCTGACCGTGTAGCGCTGTAGTTTGCGCATCAGCCAACGCTTGGGGCCCTCTGCCGCCAACGTGGCTAACAATTTATCCAGATCGTCTTTAGCATCCGTGTAGCGTACGACGACCATTGCCATATCCTCGTCATCGATGAGTCGAAAAGCGTCGGCAGCTGAGCGGAACCGCACGCTCAAAGTTTTAGCTTCTACTTTCAACATGGGGCACACTTTTTGGCCATCTAAATCAACCGAGTAGTAAAACTCTTTAAAGTACTGCGCAAACAGCTTGCGCGCCAGCGGGTCGTTTTCCTGACCATACAGGGTGGAAACACAGGCCTCAGCGCCTTTACGCAGATACCCAGCAGGTGGCCGCTCAGGCGGTACAAAAACCACAACGCGACCTTTGCCTGGTAGACGTCCTTCGCGATTGCAGCGGCCTGCGGCTTGGGCAATGGAATCCAAGCCAGCCAGGGAACGGTAGACCACGGGAAAATCAATATCAACGCCCGCTTCAACCAGTTGCGTGCTGACTACCCGCAACGACTCGGCATCAAGTCCGTCGCGTTTGGCTTTCAAACGGTTTTTGATTTGTGCGATGACATCTTTGCGGTGCGCACCACACATCAGCGCAGACAGATGTACGGTGTCGGGTGGCATTAAGCGCTGTAGTTCCCTGGCGGCTTTGCGAGTGTTAACGATGGCCAATACGCAATCTTCCTGGCTGAGCTGTGTTGCGGTGTTTATCCACGGAATTGGGTTCGTCCAATCCAGGGGCAACTCAACCCTCACGCGCTGAAGTTCGTTAAACAAATGGTCTGGGTCGTCAACGATTTCGCAAACATTTTCTAACCCGCGAAGACCTTTTCCAGGGTCAAAGTAAGTGGTGCTGTTCAAAGCGGGTTGCGTGGCAGTACACAACACAACCGTCACGCCATAGTGCTTTACCAGCAGGTTAAGCACATCCAAAATGGGTTGTAAAAATTCAGGCGGCAACTGCTGCGCTTCGTCTAGCACGATGACGCTGCCTACCAAGTTGTGCAGTTTGCGGCAGCGCGATGTTTTAGCGGCAAACAATGACTCAAACAATTGCACATTGGTCGTCACAACCAGCGGAGCGTCCCAGTTTTCGCAAGCTAACCGGCTGCGGGCGGTTTCGTCTTTTTCGGCTGCATCCGCCTGGCTGTGGTGCTCAATCAACACTTCGTCACCGAGAGACTTAAACACACCTCGAAACACGTCTGCGGTTTGCTCAATGATGCTGGTGTAAGGAATGGCGTAGATGACGCGCCGTTTGTTGTGCGCCAAAGCGTGGTTCAACGCAAAGGCCATGCTTGACAAGGTCTTGCCACCTCCTGTTGGCACCGTCAGCGAAAAAAAGCCTGCGGGTAAGGTCGCTTTTTGACGGCATTGGCTGAGGATGTCTGCTCGCAACTTATTGACAGGCGTTTCGGTGACGGGCAACTCTGCCATGTGCAGATCAAACGCCTGCGTCATAGCCGCCAAGGTTGGGAAACCTTCGCGCTTGGTGGGTTTGCGAGCGTCGAAGTGGACTTCCGTGTCTAGAAAATCAGCATCCACCAAACAAGAAAATAACATCCGCACCCATAGCGCAAAGCCTTCTGAACCGCCCGGGATGTTTTTGAGATGCGGCACAAAATTGCCAACACTGAGAATGCAGTCTGGAGGTGCGCTTTTTAGAGTTTCTACGAACTCAGTTTGGCTGTCGGTGCCCTCTAAACGCGGCGCAAGACCCGCTTCCCAGTCATCTAGACCAGCGTGGTGCCCTGCAATTAGGTAGGCTAAGACCCGTGCAGACAGTTTGCCGGCCTCGCCGTGCTTGGCTCCCAACTCTTTTATTGCCCACATTGCACCAGCAGCGGAGTGGGTTTTCTCACGACCGCTAACCTTGCCCTCAATATGGGCATCAGGGTTGTCAGATTGCGCCAAGTAGCGCTGAAAACCGGGACGATACTTGCCTAAATCATGCCACAGCCCAGCAAGGTATGCCCAACGTTCGGTGGCATCCGCAGTCTCAAAAGGTTTTGAAAACTCGGCCGCCATTGCAGCAACCGACTGCAAGTGCGCGGCTAATGAATGCCCACCTGAATGGGCCAAAGGCTGCGACATATTTGATTCCCCCTGATGAAACGTTGAGACATTGTTTTATGCGTAGCTTAACGCCCCAAAGGTTCACCACATGAGCCACTCGCATCTCCATTAAAAATATTTATCCCCCATCGCCTTCAACTCATCAGTCACCAGCTGGCGCAGGCTTGGCGGCCCCAATACTTCGCAGTGCGCGCCGTGTTTGAGGATGTCCATCAGCAGCTCGCGATGGTCGGCGTAGGGCACTTGCAGGGCGTAGCTGCCATCGGCCTTAACCTGCCCGCGTTGGTCTGGGTGCCATTGCTCGGTTTTTACCCATCGCGCTCGCTCTGGTGTGAAGGCAAGGCGTGCCCAGCGGATGCGCTGGCCTGAAAAAATGCCGTAACTTGGGTTGAAGGTGCCGTCGAGGGCTCTGTCGCTAACTTCTTTGGCGGTGGTGTCCAGCATGGTGACTTTTGTCATGGCGTCAACCGCAAAGCTGCGCAGGCTTTTGCGCAAGTGGCACCAGGCGTCCAGGTACCAATTGCCCCGGTAGTGCACCAGCCGCAGGGGTGACACTTCGCGCTCGGTGGTTTCACCGTTGCCGCGCGCGGCGTAGGTAACGGTCAAGCGTTTGCGTTGAACCAAGGCAGTGCCTACCAGCTGAAAGTGCTGCGGCTCCAGGCTGCGTTTTGCCATACTGATGATGCGAACCCGCCGGCGCAACTGCTGCGCCGCCTGCCCGTCATCGCCCTTGCCCAGCAGCGCATTCAGGCGCTCGGTCAGGGGTTCAATATGACGATTCAACATGCAGCCTGGGTCAAGCTGGCTGACCAGTTGCTGCATGGTCAGCAGGGCATGAATTTCGGTCGCTGAAAACCACAAACCTGGCAAGGCGTGTACTGCACCCTTTTCGTCGGTGGTTGTGGCCAGCCGGTAGCCGCCCGCAGAACGGCTCCATTCGATGGGTGCTTGCAAGCGGGTGCGCAGGTAGTCCAGGTCGCGTTTGAGGGTGGCGCGCGAGACTTCTAACGCCTGCTGCAGCACGATAAAGCTGACCACTTGACGCTGACGCAGCAAGCTCTCAATTTTGTAGAGTCGTTCCGTCCTGTTCATGTAGTCCTGAAAAAGTAAATGAGGTTGACTCTTTGATATTGCGGCGGCATTCCTGCTGCGAAATCTTTGTGTGCCACTGTAAATCGCTCCCCTACGCGCTGGCAAGGCTTGCGGTGGTCAAGACCGGCTGAGCTTGGAGTGGATAGAAGAGCTTGGAGTAGATAGAAGAACTCACCGAACCAGATCAATGTACTGAACCAGACATTAAGATGTCTCATTTAACCTGCGTACTTCTCATGATTCATTCCAATTTATCTCAACGCGTTTGTTTTTTAGCCGCGGCGCTCACGCTTTGCTTGGGCTTGGTCAGCTGCTCAAAACAGGATACGCCCGCAACGCCCGCCTCTACCACCGCCGCAATCACTCCTGCCCAGTCATACGACTCTATTGCCAAAGACGGCAAAGGCTTTACTGCCGGGGCCATGATGAGCGCACAAACCGTTTATGTCTTGTTTGATGCGCAATGCCCGCACTGCGGCGCGTTGTGGAAAGCATCACAACCTATACAGAAAAAAGTTAAATTTGTCTGGGTGCCAGTGTCGTTGATTAACCCCAAAAGCACGCTGCAGGGCGCTGCATTGCTCACAGCTGCCAACCCGGTTGAACTGATGACAATGCACGAAACAGCGTTACTGGGAGGCAGCGGCGGCATGATTGCCGACGCCAACCCGTCTGCCGAAGCACAAGCAGCCATCAAGTCAAACACGTTACTTTTTAACAGCCTGGGTGCTACATCAGTGCCCTACATCGTGGCCAAAAATGCGCGCACTGGGGCTGTTGTCACCAACTCGGGCGCTATGCAAACACCGGC
>JAYURC010000026.1:0-11587 GCA_043756405.1 Polaromonas sp. | reverse complement strand
TGTGCTCGCGGGTTTGGGGCATGGGGCCGTCTGCTGCGGAGCAAACAAGAATAGCGCCATCCATCTGGGCTGCGCCAGTAATCATGTTCTTCACATAGTCGGCGTGGCCTGGGCAATCTACGTGGGCGTAGTGGCGGTTGGCTGTTTCGTACTCTACGTGGGCGGTGTTGATGGTGATGCCGCGGGCTTTTTCTTCTGGCGCTGCGTCAATCTGGTCGTAGCCTTTGGCTTCGCCGCCGAACTTGGCCGCCAAAACGGTGGTGATTGCTGCGGTCAAGGTGGTCTTGCCGTGGTCGACGTGGCCAATTGTGCCGACGTTGACGTGCGGTTTGGTCCGCTCAAATTTGCCTTTTGCCATTTTGAAAACTCCAGAAATTTATAAAAAATAAACATCAAAAAAACGCATGCAACATCAACATGCATTGCATTGAAACTGGTGCCCATTCCGGGAATCGGACCCGGGACCTCTCCCTTACCAAGGGAGTGCTCTGCCACTGAGCCAAATGGGCTAAATTCTTCTTAAATCTCAGCAGCGTCAGCTACTTTTCGGTCATCTTGCTCACCACGTCAATGTGGAGCGGGAGACGGGAATCGAACCCGCGTCATTAGCTTGGAAGGCTAGGGTTCTACCATTGAACTACTCCCGCACACAAAACTGCGCAGCTATTTGGTGGATGAGGCTGGATTCGAACCAGCGTACGCGTTAGCGAGCAGATTTACAGTCTGCCTCCTTTAGCCACTCGGACACCCATCCATTCAAGATAACCTCAGATTATGCCATGTATTTAAAAACTGTAAAAACACTAGCGGCACGGCCTCAAGCCTGCTGCTGCGCTTGCCGCCACGCTCTTGCTACTGAAAAGTGCCCGCAACCGATAAACGGCAAAGGTGGGCGCATGGCTGATAAGGGCGAAGGATGATTGGCCGTCAAAATTTTGTGGCGGCTGGCGTCAATCAACTCACGCTTGCCCTGTGCATGCGCGCCCCAGAGCATAAAAACGACGTTTTGCTGATGCGCTGAGACCTGACTGATGATGGCGTCCGTCAATCGCTCCCAGCCGCGCTTGGCATGGCTGGCTGGCTGGCCCTCCTCCACAGTCAGGCAGGTGTTTAGCAGCAGCATACCGTTTTCAGCCCACTTGACCAAGCTGCCGCCCGGCAAAGGAAAAGTCGGCGCAGGCGTTCCCAAATCACGCTGAATTTCCTTGAAGATATTGCGCAGCGATGGTGGCAGGGCAACGCCAGGCATCACTGAAAACGCCAGCCCCTCAGCTTGTCCACGGCCATGGTACGGGTCTTGACCCAAAATAACGACTCTTACTGCTTGAAGTGGGCACAAAGCCAATGCCCGCAAGGGCTGAGGCGGGAAAATTACCGCCTGGTTGGCCAGCCGTTCACGCAAAAACGCTAGCAGCCCCACGCCAGAGCTGCTGGCGAAAAAGTCGTCCACCAAAGCCTGCCAACTGGGTGCAACTAACCATTCGGACGCGTCGGCTGACAACAATTGATCAGGCTGACCCATGTTTTACGCGTTAAAAAACGCGCCCAGCGCCAAGCCAGGATCGTCAGCTCGCATAAACGCTTCTCCGACCAAAAATACGCCCACATCTGCATCCCGCATGCGTTTAACGTCCTGCGCTGTTGAGATGCCGGATTCAGTCACGATGATGCGATCTTCAGGCACCCGGCTCAACAGTCCCAGCGTTGTGTCTAAAGACACCTCAAAAGTCTTGAGATTGCGGTTGTTGATGCCAATCAGCGGTGTTTTCAGCCTCAAGCCGCGCTCCAACTCAGCGGCATCATGCACTTCTACCAACACGGCCATGTCGAGTGCCAGCGCCAATGCCTCCATGTCTTTCATTTGCGCGTCATCCAGCGCGGCCGCTATCAGCAAAATGCAATCCGCGCCCATCACCCGCGACTCGTAAATTTGATACGGGTCAACCATGAAGTCTTTACGCAGCGCTGGCAGACTGCAGGAGGCGCGCGCTTGCTTGAAGTACTCAATACTGCCCTGAAAAAACTGTTTGTCAGTCAACACCGACAAACATGCTGCACCAAACTCAGCATAGCTTTGTGCAATATCAGCCGGAATGAAGTCGGCCCTGAGCACGCCTTTAGACGGGCTGGCTTTCTTGATCTCGGCAATTACCGCGGGCTTGCCAGTGGCGATTTTGCTGCGTAGTGCACCGACAAAGTCGCGTGTCAAGACGCGTGACTCCGCGTCAGCACGCATGGAGGGCAGCGGTTTTTGTTGCATCAAAGCAGCGACTTCATCACGCTTGACGTTGATAATTTTTTCCAGAATATCGGCCATCTGTACATTATCACTGCACCAAAAACCCACAGAAGAGTTGTTATGGCTGCAAGGAGTTTTTTAGGGTCAGGTGCGTTTCAGATCCGGATAACGCACATACTCAATCAACTCTTGCGTTTTTTTGTCAGGGCCCGGGGTTACGAGGCTGACCACTATGACAAGTGCAAAACCGAGCGGCACGCCAAATACGCCGGCAGAGATAGGCGCAATGCCAAACCACAAATCGACCGGTCGGGTGATACCGAAAAGACCACGCAGCCACACCTGGTTCACGATCATGTAGTAGGTCGTGATCCCCAGCCCACCCATCATGCCGACTGCAGCACCCCACTTGGAAGCGCGCTGCCAGAAGATACCCAGCACCAGCACCGGGAAAAACGCTGCAGCCGCAAATGAAAACGCGGCTGAAACCAGAAACAAAATATCAGCCGGTTTTTGCGCTGCCACATAGGCCGCCACCAGCGTCACTACCAACAGCAAGATTTTAGAAATAGTGACCCGACGCAAAGTAGGTGCGTTAGGGTCAATCATTTTGTAATACACATCGTGCGACAGTGCATTGGCGATGGTTAACAACAATCCGTCAGCCGTCGACAACGCTGCCGCCAGGCCACCAGCGGCCACCAAGCCTGAAATCACGTAGGGAAGACCACCAATTTCCGGTGTAGCGAGCACCACGATGTCGCCACCAATGCGGATTTCGCCCAGCTGCAAAATTCCGTCCTTGTTGATGTCAACAACACTGAGCAAAGTCGGGTCAACCTTGGCCCACTGTCCAATCCAGGCAGGTAACTTGGTGAACTCGGTGCCTACCAACACACTGAACACTTCAAACTTGACCAAAACGGCAAGGGCGGGCGCAGTGAAGTAAAGCAGGAAAATAAAAAACAGGGACCAGGTGACCGACTCCCTTGCCTGCTTGACGCTGGGTGTTGTGTAGTAGCGCATCAGGATGTGCGGCAATGCCGCCGTGCCGACCATCAGGCAGAAAATCAAGGCCAAAAAATTACGCCTGGAAAGATCGTATGCGGCAATAGCTTGGGCATCGCCATTCGGGTCTCCGGCAAATTGCTGCGCATGACGCGGCATGCCGCCAAGTGGCGCGGTTCGTTCCTGTGCGGCTTCGCGCGCAGCGGTGTAGGTTTTGACGGCGGTGTTCGCATTTTTAGGCAGCGCCGCCAGCGTCTTTTCAGCGGCAGCAACTTGCGCAGCGCCTGCATTGGCGGCTTTCAGCTCGCTGGCCCTTCGTGTCGCTTGAGCCAAATCAGCCGCCATGGCAGCAGGTACGTCTTTTAATTTGACGTCAATTTCAGCCACGCGCTTTTTAAACACGTCAATGACCTCCAACTCCTTGGGATCATTGAGCAAAACAGCCTCGCGGGCTGTCACTTTCTCAAGCTGGTAACCATAAACAATTTGTGGAATCGGTATGTTGGTCTGTTTGACCGACAGCCACACCACGGGGATCAGATAAGCAATGATCAAAATAATGTATTGCGCTACTTGCGTCCATGTCACGGCGCGCATGCCGCCCAAAAATGAGCAGACCAAAATGCCGCCCAGACCGACAAAAATCCCCACGACAAAGTCAATGCCAGCCAGGCGTGACGTGATCAGGCCCACGCCGTAGATCTGCGCCACCACATAGGTAAAAGAGCACAGAATAGCTGCCAGTACACCCAGGAAACGCACAAAGTTACCGCCGTAACGTTCGCCCAAAAAGTCCGGTATGGTGAACTGGCCAAACTTGCGCATGTAAGGCGCTAAAAACAGGGCCACCAGGCAGTAACCACCCGTCCAGCCCATGATGAAGGCCAGGCCGTTGTAGCCGGTGAGGTAAAGCGTGCCAGCAAGGCCGATAAATGATGCGGCCGACATCCAGTCAGCGCCTGTGGCCATGCCGTTATAGACAGCCGGTACGCGGCGACCCGCCACATAGTATTCGTCAGGGTCGGTCGTGCGGCTCAGCACACCAATGCCGGCATACAAGCCCACGGCAGCCAGCAAAAAAATCAGACCGATCCAGTTCCGCGGCAAACCCATCTGCTCGGCCATGGCAAGCAGCACCACAAACAGCAGGAAACCACCCGTGTACCAGGCGTACACCTTGTTCAGCTGCTTTTTAAAGTCTGCACCGGCTGGCATGCTGCTCTTGGTCGTGTCGGCCGATGTTTCAGCCATGATTAGTCTTCAACTTCGGCTACGCCGTGTTCGTTGTCAAGGTGGTTCATGCGTCTGGCGTAAAACCAGACGATCGCCACGTAAATGATGAGAGAACCCTGGGCCCCCATCCAGAAGCTGAAAGGCCAGCCAAAAAAATTAAAACTCAGGTCCCGGGCAAAGTAACTGACCACGAATGTGACCACAAACCAGACACTTAACAAAAGAGCTGTGATGTCAAGCGTCTTACGCCAATATCGGCGGTGGTTGTCAGTCATTTCCATCATCTGCCTCCATGGCTTGCCGCTAGCCCGCCAAGCCGGTTTCGCGCACCAACTGGGCCGCAACCCTGGGCTCAAATGCACGCAGGTGGGCAATCACTCTGCGCGCTTCATCGGGCTCCTTGCGGTCCATGTGTACCCTGGCAAGCTGGTACCAGCCGTAAGGACTCATGGGTTGCAGTTGCGTATTTTTCTTCAGGCTTGCAACGGCGTCATCAAACCGTTTTTGACGGATATGCACCAATGACAGGCCGTACCATGCCAAGTCGAGCTTGGGAGATAAATCAAGCGCCTTTTTAAACGCGTGCTCTGCCAGGTCAACGTGGCCGCATTCATTCAGCAAATAGCCGTAGTTGTACCAGGCATAGGCTGAGTTGCTATCCAGCTCACACAGCCGCTTTATGTCTATGAGTGCAACAGTCGTGTCGCCGCGCTGCACCGCCAGCTGCGCACGGCTGGCCAGGGCGTAAGTGTCATTGGCGTCGATCTGGAGCATGGCTTCAAATACCTTGCCGGCTGAGTCACGCCGGCCCAGTACCAGCCAGCTCATTGCCTGGTATTTGCGCAGCAGCCAACCGGCGGGTTTCATTATTTACACCCCTGCATGGCTACAGACACGCAATGTTCAATTTTGGCAAGCGTGACGGCCACATACAAAATAATGACTGCCAAAAACGCCACCACTGGCACCTGCTGATCAGCCACCTGCCTGGGCGTCATCCACCGCGCAACCTGCACCCAGGGTTTGTTGACAAGCTGAAAGAGCTGATAAAAAAGATTGTTGCCAGCTTTTGCGCCGGAGACCAACCACAACACGCCCTGCGCAGCCAGGAGCAACACGGCGATGTAAAACACGAGTTGGAGCGTGTTGAGGATGAAAAGCATAGGCTTGGGTTTTGTAAAACTTCAGATGCCTGATCTTTGCAAAGTGACCGCTGAGTCCAGTAGCATGGCTACTCAGCTACTCAGCTGCCCAGTTGCCCGGACAACGCCACCAAGCTTGAGAGTTTTGCCTTCGCCGCGCCGGATGCGAGCGCTGCCCGTGCTTTGTCCACACCCTCCTTCATCGAGTCGACCACATTGGCGGCGTACAGCGCGGCGCCAGCGTTCAGGGTCACGATGTCACGCGCAGCACCAGGCTGGTTGTCAAGCACGCCTTGCAGCATGGTCTTGGACTGCTCGGGTGTTTCTACCCGTAGGGCTCGAGAGCTGGCCATGGTGAAGCCAAAGTCCTCCGGGTGAATCTCATATTCAGTGATTTCACCGTCTTTCAGCTCACCCACCACCGTGGCCGCGCCCAGGCTGATTTCGTCCAGCCCGTCTTTGCCATAAACCACTAGGGCATGTTCAGCCCCGAGGCGTTGCAGCGCACGGATTTGAATGCCCACCAGATCCGGGTGAAACACGCCCATCAATATATTGGGCGCACTGGCTGGGTTGGTTAAGGGCCCGAGAATATTAAAAATCGTCCGCACGCCGAGCTCTTTGCGAATCGGTGCGACGGCCTTCATGGCCGGGTGGTGGTTGGGTGCGAACATAAAGCCAATACCGACCTGCTCAATGCACTTTGCAATGGCTTCAGGCGACAGGTTGATGTTGATGCCGAGTGATTCCATCACGTCAGCGCTGCCCGACTTGCTGCTGACGCTTCTGCCGCCGTGCTTGCTGACTTTTGCGCCCGCAGCAGCTGCAACAAACATTGAACAGGTTGAAATGTTAAAGGTGTGCGAGCCGTCGCCGCCCGTGCCCACAATGTCGACCAAGTTTGTTTTGTCAGCCACATTGACTTTGGTAGAGAACTCCCGCATGACCTGAGCGGCGGCAGTGATCTCGCCAATGGTTTCTTTTTTAACGCGTAGCCCGGTGATCAACGCTGCCATCATGACGGGCGACATCTCGCCGCCCATGATGAGCCGCATCAGGTGCAGCATTTCGTCGTGAAATATTTCGCGGTGCTCGATGGTGCGCTGCAGGGCCTGGCTGGCGGTGATTTTGTTGGTGTTGGGCATGTACGGTGTTCTTTTAAATGTTTCAGGGCTGAATCTGCCAGCAGTCACGGTTGAATATCATTATCAGCACCGCGTGATTCAGGCTTGTAAATACGCGCGAACAACTGACACCGCATGGTCAACGTCGGCCGCATTGACATCGAGATGCGTGACAAAGCGCAGTTGGTACAGCCCTGTTGCCTGAACTTTGTTTTCAGCCAGGTGGGCGAGCAGTCCTGCTGACCGCGCTTTTGCTGCACCCGTCAAATCAACAAACACAATATTGGTGTGTGGTGGCTCGACGACGAGTCCGTCGATACCTGCAAGACCTGCGGCAAGGCGCTGCGCCAACGCATGGTCATCCGCAAGGCGCTTGATGTGGTGGTCAAGCGCATAAGAGGCAGCTGCTGCCAGGCCGCCCGACTGACGCATGCCGCCACCGGCCATTTTGCGAATGCGGTGCGCACGCGCGATAAAGTCTTTAGACCCGCAAAGCGCTGAGCCCACGGGCGCGCCCAAACCTTTGCTGAAGCAGACCGAAACACTGTCGAAGCACTGCGCAATACGCCGCGCTTCTGTGGTTGCATCAGTGCCTGTTTGTGCTGCTTGCGCGACAGCTGCGTTGAACAATCGCGCGCCGTCGAGGTGGCGGCTGAGCCCTTTGCTTTTGGCTAAATCGGTCGCAGCTTGTACATAGTCAAACGGCAGCAGCTTGCCGCCCAGTGTGTTTTCAACCGTCAGCAGCCGTGTACGGGCAAAGTGCGCGTCGTCGGGTTTGATGGCCGCTTCAATATCAGCAAGTGCCAATGTTCCATCGGCTTGGTGGGCAAGCGGCTGGGGCTGCACACTGCCAAACACCGCCGCGCCGCCGCCTTCCCAGCGATACGCATGTGCCATCTGGCCTACGATGTATTCGTCCCCGCGCTGGCAGTGGCTGAGCACAGCGCACAAATTGCTTTGCGTACCAGTCGGTACAAACAAAGCCGCTTCAAAGCCCAGCATGGCGGCGATTTTTTCTTGCAGCGCATTCACGCTTGGGTCGCCAGCAAACACGTCGTCGCCTAACGGCGCGGCGTGCATGACAGCGCGCATGGCCGCAGTCGGCTGGGTTACCGTATCGCTACGCAAATCAATCATTTTAATAGTCATATATGCCTCTAGCGCTCATACTACTTGCACAAACAGCTATTAAAATAATAGCGATTATCCTGCTGTTTGAAGAATGAAATTTTTTAACATGGCGTGGCCATGCTCCGTCAATATCGATTCGGGGTGAAATTGCACGCCTTCAATGGGCAATGTTTTGTGGCGCACGCCCATGATTTCGCCGTCGTCGGTCCAGGCCGTAACGTCCAGTACATCTGGGCAAGATGTTCTTTCAATCGCCAGCGAATGGTAGCGATTGACGATGAACTGGCTTGGCAGCCCGGCAAACACGCCGCGCTGCCTGGCTTGCGGTGATGTGGTGATGACGCTGGTTTTGCCGTGCATCAACGCTTGCGCGCGAACGATGCTGCCGCCAAAAGCCGCGCCGATCGACTGATGGCCCAGGCACACGCCAAGGATGGGCAGCTTGCCTGCAAAGTACTGGATGGCGGCGACCGAGATACCCGCTTCAAGCGGCGAGCACGGGCCGGGCGAGACCACCAACCGGTCAGGCTTCCTCGCGGCGATCTGCTCAATGCTTATTTCATCGTTACGAAAGACTTCTACGTCTGCACCCAGCTCGCCAAAATACTGGACGATGTTGTACGTAAAGCTGTCGTAGTTGTCGATCATCAGGAGTTTCATACGGGTACCTTTCAACGCGGAGAAGAGGAGAGCGCGGAGGACGCGGAGTTTTTATTGTGGGAGTTAACAACTCGATGTATCCCTTGCTTTAGTTGAGGGGTGTTGAAGTTAATCAACAGTCCAACTTGCCGATTTGACAAGCGCAGGTAACTTAGCAACTGTGCCTTATGGATTGGCAAAATTGCGTCAACGCTTTTCAGTTCAATCACCATCGTGTTATCAATCAGAAGATCCAGTCGCATACCCTGAGATAGCGATACACCCTTGTAAAAAACAGGTACTGCCAATTGACGTTGAACGCGAATATCCCTCAGACTTAACTCGTGGCAGAGTGCCACCTCATAAATGCCTTCAAGCAACCCAGGCCCTAGCACTTCGTGAACTTCGATTGCCGCGGATATCACCGCATTTGAAAGGCTCCAAGACGGCCTCCTCTCCGCGTCCTCCGCGTCCTCCGCGCTCTCCTCTTCTCCGCGTTGAACGCCCCCGACTTGGATCCCTCCGGCACTCACTCCAACCCCTCCTCAACCAGCTCGCTGGCCCGCAGCAGCGCCCGGGCCTTGGCTTCGGTTTCTTTCCATTCCAGCTCAGGCACCGAGTCAGCCACCACGCCAGCAGCCGCCTGCACATATAACATCTGGTCTTTAATGATGCCGGTACGGATGGTGATGGCCACGTCCATGTCGCCTGAATAGCTCAAGTAACCACACGCGCCGCCGTAAAGACCGCGCTTGGTCGGCTCCAGCTGGTCAATCACCTGCATCGCATGCACTTTCGGCGCGCCACTGAGCGTACCCGCCGGAAAGGTGGCTTTTAAAACGTCCATGCCCGTCATGCCATCGAGCAACGCGCCTTCTACATTGCTAACGATGTGCATGACGTGGCTGTAGCGCTCGACAGCAAACGCTTCAGTCACTTTGACCGTACCGGTTTTGGCGATGCGGCCAATGTCGTTGCGTGCCAGGTCAATCAGCATCACGTGCTCGGCACGCTCTTTCGGGTCGTTAACCAACTCTTGTTCTGCGGCTTTGTCGGCCTCGGGCGAAGACGCGCGTGGACGTGTGCCCGCCAGTGGCCGAATCGTCACCTTTTGAAAGGACTGTGCCCCCACGCTTGTCGCTTCGCGTACTGCACTGCCCCCCGAGGGGGCTGAACTTGCTAGGGGCGGCCCGTCGCTGCGTTCGCCCTCCACATGCTCTTGCCGAACCAAAATCTCAGGCGACGCGCCCACCACATGAAAGTCACCAAAGTGGTAGTAATACATGTACGGCGACGGGTTCAGCGACCGCAGCGCACGATACAGACTGAGTGGTGACTCCGTAAAACGCTTTTTAATGCGCTGGCCGATTTGTACCTGCATGAAGTCGCCTGCTTCAATCATGCGCTTGGCTGTCTCGACGGCTGCGATGTAATCAGCCTTGGCAAAATCTCGCTCAACCGGGTAGCCTTGGGACGGTTTGACAATCGGTGCGCTGACCGAATATTTCAGTTGCTCTTTCAATTCACGCAGGCGTTTTTTGGCGTTGGTGTAGGCCTCGCTTTGCTGGGGGTCGGCATAAACAATCATGTAAAGCTTGCCCGACAAATTGTCGATCACCGCCAATTCTTCACATTGCAGCAGCAAGATGTCGGGGCAGCCTAACGTGTCAGGCGGGCACGACTTTTCGAGCTTTTTTTCAATGTAGCGCACGGCGTCGTAACCAAAATACCCCGCCAGCCCGCCGCAAAAGCGTGGCAGTCCAGGTCGCAAGGCCACCTTGAAGCGCTTTTGATAGTCACTGATGAAATTCAGCGGATTTTGGTTGGATGTTTCCACAACAATGCCATCTGTGACGACTTCTGTTGTTGCCGCTGAACCAAAACCTGAGGCCCGCACCAGCGTACGCGCTGGCAAGCCGATAAAACTGTAACGGCCAAAGCGCTCACCACCCACAACAGATTCAAGCAAAAAACTGTACTTGCCGCCATCTTTTGAATAGGCCAGTTTTAAATACAGCGACAACGGCGTTTCCAGGTCGGCAAACGCTTCAACCATTAACGGAATGCGGTTGTAGCCCTGAGCAGCAAGGCTCTTAAATTCAAGTTCGGTGATCACTGGGGAATCCTTCGCAAGTCGGCCACAACAGTTAGTGTGACCCGGTTCATTCAATGCGTCTGGGATGCAGACGCGTGGCTACTCAAATGTTGAAAATTGAGCAGCCTCGCCAAGCCCAGGCTCCCCGGTCGGCAGGACCTGGCTGGCTGGTGTGACTGGGATGAAGGACACAAGGCGTAAGCATGTCGGCAAAGTGTAGCAAACCCAAGTTTACGGCTGTGCCCCGCGCAAACCCTATTGCAGACCTGGCATCACGCGTACAAAATTGTGAAACAAAATAGTACGACCGTTCTATTATTTTTTAGGAGACATCAATGAGCTTTACCAAATTATTCGTCAGCACATTCGCGGCTTTAGCCATGACTTGCGGCGCAGCAGCAGCCACTATGGATGTGGGTGGTGCCAAGATTGAAGATGCCGTAGAGCTGCAGGGCAGCAAACTGCAACTCAATGGTGCAGGCGTTCGCTATCGCGCTGTGTTCAAGGTCTATGCGGCAGGTTTGTATGTCGGTAAAAAAGTGAGCACGCCTGAAGAAGTGTTTGCTGCACCTGGCCCTAAACGCATGAGCATCACCCTGCTGCGTGATATTGACTCTAACGAACTGGGCAAGGCCTTCTCGAAAGGGTTTGAAGAGAACTCACCAAAAAGCGAAATGTCCAGACTCGTCCCCGGACTGATCAAGATGGGACAAATTTTTGCAGACCAGAAAAAAATGATGGCTGGCGAAAACTTCACCATCGACTGGATTCCAGGGACCGGCACCATCATTTCCGTTAAAGGAAAGCAGCAAGGCGAGCCGTTCAAAGAGCCTGAGTTTTATGCCGCATTGATGCGTATCTGGCTGGGCCCGAACCCGGCGGACTTCAAGCTCAAGGACGCGCTGCTAGGCAAGTAAGCCTGATCAGCTAAAGATCGATATTGGCCAATGAATCCAGGTAGCCGTCCGCAGCGCTG
>JAYURC010000025.1:0-11665 GCA_043756405.1 Polaromonas sp. | reverse complement strand
CACCACGTTGAGCATGCCTTCCAGAATGCCGTTGCCCGCCCGCAAAATTGACACAAACACCAGTTTTTTGCCATCAATGGTCCTACCTGTCATTGTCTCCAGCGGGGTGTCAATCTGTACGTCTTGCAATGGCATGTCGCGTGTGACCTCATAGGCCATCAGGCTCGATAGTTCATTAAGCAGCGTACGGAAGGTGTTGGTCGATGCGTCTTTGCGGCGCATCAGTGTCAGCTTGTGCTGCACTAACGGATGATCAATCAAGTGAACGTTTGACATTTGCGTATCCTTTTGCTTTATCGTCGGCGGCCACCAAACAAGGAGCCGAGCACACCGCGAATAATTTCGCGCCCGACGGTAGAACCAATGGTGCGCACTGCCGACTTGGCCATGCTTTGCGCCAGGCCGTCATGCACACCACCGCGCGGGCCGGTACGGCCAAACAGCACGTCTTTCAAGCCGCCCATAATGCCGCCAGACTCGTTTTGACCTGCTGCACCACCGCCCGGCAGTGTTTTCGCTGCTGCAGCGCCTGCCTCAGTGCGTCCTTGCAATATTTCGTGGGCTGATTCACGGTCAACGGTTTTTTCATAAGCACCCGCCACCAACGAGTTTTGCAGCAGCGCCTGGCGTTGCTCTGGCGTAATAGGCCCAATCTGGCTACCTGGTGGCAATACGTAAACCCGCTCAGTCACCGTGGGTCTGCCTTTTGAATCGAGCAGGCTGATCAGTGCTTCTCCCACTGCCAGCTCGGTAATGGCCGTTTCAATGTCCAGTCCGGGCTTTTGGCGCATGGTCTGCGCTGTTGCCTTGACGGCTTTCTGGTCACGCGGTGTAAAAGCGCGCAACGCATGCTGCACCCGGTTGCCAAGCTGCGCCAAAACTGAATCAGGAATGTCCAGCGGGTTTTGGGTCACAAAATACACGCCCACGCCTTTGGACCGAACCAGCCGCACGACCAGCTCAATCCGTTCAACCAGCACCTTGGGCGCTTCGTTGAACAGCAGGTGTGCCTCGTCAAAAAAGAACACCAGTTTGGGTTGCTCCAGGTCGCCCACCTCGGGCAACTGCTCAAACAGCTCTGACAGCATCCAGAGCAAAAAGGTGGCGTACAGGCGGGGTGAGTTGAGCAACTTGTCGGCAGCCAGAATATTGATGATGCCCTTGCCCCCACCGCTGGCAGTGGTTCCACAAGTGCTGTCGGTCTGCATAAAGTCGCTGATATTCAGCATTGGCTCACCAAAGAACTTGTCTGCGCCCTGGCTTTCAATTTGCAGCAAGCCACGCTGAATGGCACCAACGCTGGCAGCGCTGACATTGCCGTACTTGGTGGTGAATTCGCTGCCGTTATCGCCCACGTACTGCAGCATGGCGCGCAGGTCTTTCAGGTCCAGCAGCAACATGCCGTTATCGTCAGCAATTTTGAAAACGATGTTCAGCACCCCAGCTTGGGTCTCATTCAAATTCAACATGCGGCCAATAAGCAGCGGCCCCATGTCAGAAATGGTGGCGCGCACGGGGTGACCCTGCTCGCCGAACACGTCCCACAACGTGGTTGGGCAGGCGCTGGACACCGGTGTGTCAATGCCGCGTTCTTTCAAAATGCCAGCCATTTTCTCGCCGATTTTTCCGGCCTGGCTGATGCCTGTCAGGTCACCTTTGACATCGGCCATGAAGACCGGAACCCCGATTCGTGACAGGTTTTCAGCAATCGATTGCAGCGTAACGGTCTTGCCTGTACCGGTAGCGCCTGTGATCAAGCCGTGGCGATTAGCCAGCGCGGGCAGCAGCTCGCACGTCGCGGCGGCGTTTTTGGCAATCAGTAGGGGTTCAGCCATGAGGTGTCCTGTGGTGAAAAAGTAAAATACAACAAGTAGCGTAAATCAAAACCCAAGAAAAATTCAAGGATCACCGTGGCAGGTCACAGTAAATGGGCGAATATTCAGCACCGCAAGGGCCGACAGGATGAAAAACGCCAGCGCATCTGGACTCGCGTGATGCGCGAGATCATGGTGGCGGCAAGGCTGGGTGGTGGTGACGCCGCTACAAACCCGCGCCTGCGGCTGGCTATTGAAAAAGGCAAGGCAGCCAACATGCCGCTTGAAAATGTGAAATATGGCATTGCCAAAGCCACGGGCAATCTGGAAGGCGTGCAGTACGAAGAAGTACGATATGAAGGGTATGGTATCGGTGGCGCGGCCATCATCATCGACTGCATGACCGACAACAAAACCCGAACCGTGGCCGAGGTACGCCATGCCTTTTTAAAGCACGGCGGCAATATGGGAACTGAGGGTTCGGTGGCGTTTCAGTTCAAGCACTGTGGGCAATTGATATTTGCGCCGGGTTCCAACGAAGACAGGGTGATGGAAGTGGCGCTCGACGCGGGTGCAGACGACGTGATGACGCATGACGACGGTGCCATTGAAGTGCTGACACCCTACACGGGGTTTGAAGCCGTTAAAAATGCGCTGGAAGCAGCAGGCTTGAAGCCCGAAATCGCCGAGATCACCATGCGGGCTGACAACATGATCGACATGACCGGCAGCGATGCAGCACGCATGCAAAAGCTGCTGGATGTCCTGGAAGATCTGGACGATACACAGGACGTGTTTCATAACGCCTCACTGGAAGAATAAAAGTCTCAGAATGAAAGTCTCAAAATGAAAGTTTTAGTCGTAGGCGGCGGTGGTCGTGAACATGCATTGGCCTGGAAGCTGGCCCAATCGCCCAAAATACAGGCGGTGTACGTAGCGCCTGGCAATGGCGGGACAGCGCTGGACAAGCGCCTGAAAAACATCAATATCACGGATATTCACGAATTACGCGCGTGGGCAGCTCTCGAAAAGATAGCGTTAACAGTTGTCGGACCCGAGCAACCTTTGGCTGCAGGTATCGTCGATGAGTTCCGTGCTCACGGCCTTCGCGTGTTTGGACCGACCAAAGCGGCCGCGCAGCTGGAAAGCTCCAAGGCGTTTTCAAAAGCCTTTATGAAGCGCCATGGCATACCGACTGCGGACTACGAAACTTTTACCGATGCTGCCGCTGCTCATGCTTATGTGGATAAAAAGGGTGCGCCGATTGTGGTCAAGGCTGACGGCTTGGCGGCAGGCAAGGGCGTGGTGGTGGCGATGACTTTGCATGAGGCGCATGAGGCCATTGATTTCATGTTGGGGACAGGTGCTGGCGCGGACCTGAGCTTTAACCCGCTGGGCGTAACGCATAACGAGGGTGGGGCGCGTGTCGTCATAGAAGAGTTTTTGCAAGGCGAAGAAGCCAGCTTTATTGTGATGTGCGATGGTAAAAACGTCGCCGTGATGGCGACCAGCCAAGACCACAAACGGTTGCTGGACGGTGACAAAGGCCCCAATACGGGCGGCATGGGCGCGTATTCACCAGCACCAGTCGTTACGCCAGACGTACACGCCCGGGCGATGCGCGAGATTATTTTGCCCACCATCAAGGGGATGGAAAAAGACGGCATCACCTTTACCGGGTTTCTGTATGCAGGTTTGATGATTGACGCCCAAGGCAAACCGAAGACGCTTGAATTTAATTGCCGCATGGGCGACCCTGAAACTCAGCCGATCATGATGCGGCTCAAGACCGATCTGGTGGATGTGATGCTGGCTGCGACATCGGGCGCGCTGGACACGATGGAACTGCAATGGGACCGCCGTCCGGCGCTGGGCGTGGTGATGGCCGCGCATGGCTACCCTTTGCAGCCGCGTAAGGGCGATGCGGTCAAGGGTCTGCCACTTGAGGCGGATGACTGCATGGTGTTTCATGCAGGGACGGCAGGCCAGTTGAACCAGAGTGCTGAAACCATCACGTCGGGTGGCCGTGTGTTGTGCGTCACAGCGCTGGGCAGCACAGTCAAAGCGGCTCAGCAACGTGCCTATGACGTTGCACAGGGCATCAGTTTTGATGGCGCGCAAATGCGCAAGGATATTGGTCACAGGGCTATTAAATAATGAGCACAAGCCACACCAGCAGCGTTGATGTGTCTGATGTTCAGGCATTCCTGACCGGATTGCAAACGCGCATCACGAATGCCATCGCCGAGGTTGATGGCCAGTCTTTTAAAGTCGACCATTGGCACAAGGCACCTGGTGAGCTGCTTCAGGGTAACGGCATCACGCAAATACTTGAAGGCGGCAAAATATTTGAGCGCGCAGGTTGCGGCTTTTCGCATGTGCGCGGGCCCCGGCTGCCGCCATCAGCCACGCAGCACCGGCCCGAACTGGTGGGTGCGCCGTTTGAGGCCTTGGGTGTGTCGCTGGTGTTTCACCCACGTAACCCGTACGTGCCTACCGTGCACATGAACGTTCGCATGCTGGCAGCTAAGCCCGTAGATGGCAGCCCGGTGGTGTGCTGGTTTGGCGGCGGGATGGACTTGACGCCGTACTACGCCTTTGAAGAAGACGCTGTGCATTTTCACCAGACCTGCAAAGATGCGCTAATCCCATTTGGCGACGATAAATACCCGCGCTTTAAAAAGTGGTGCGACGAGTACTTTTATTTAAAACACCGAGACGAACAACGCGGTATTGGCGGTGTGTTTTTCGATGACTTTCAGGAGCTGGGTCCTGAAAAAAGCTTTGCGATGATGCAAAGCGTGGCTGATTCGCTGATAGCCGCCTACTTGCCTATTGTGCAAAAGCGTATGAAAACGCCTTATGGCGAGCGTGAACGCGAGTTTCAGCTCTACCGACGCGGCAGGTATGTCGAGTTCAATCTGGTGTGGGACCGTGGCACGCACTTTGGCTTGCAGTCAGGCGGCCGTACTGAATCCATCTTGATGAGCATGCCGCCGCTGGCAAGCTGGTCTTATCAGCGCGTTCTTGAGCCGGGCTCACATGAAGAGCGCCTGACGAAGGAGTTTTTACCCCGGCGGGACTGGGTTTGACCCAACGCGTCAAGAAAATCGGGGTTTTTGGCGGGGCGTTTGACCCGCCGCATCATGCGCATCTGGCCTTGGCGCAAGCCGCGCTGGCTGAGCTTGATTTGGATGCGCTACACGTCATACCCACGGGGCACGCATGGCACAAGGCACGAGCCTTGAGCCCTGCAGAACACCGCCTGGCCATGACGCAGTTGGCTTTTGCCAACATGCCGCTTGTGGTGGTTGATGACCGTGAAATCAGACGCGCTGGGCCGACCTTCACCATTGACACTTTGCAGGCGCTGCAAGCTGAAAACCCGCGTGCCCAGCTCTATTTAATGATGGGTGCCGACCAGTTTGCAGCGTTCAAGCAATGGCATCAATGGCAGGCGATCATGCGGATTGCTATAATTTGTATAGCTGGCCGCGCCCGTTTTTCCTGCGCAGGAGGCCAATTTGATGCTCAAAAACAGCCTGAAAGCCTGATTTTGCAGCTTCAAATGTCCCCTATGTCGGTGAGTGCCACGCAAGTTCGCCAATTGATAGCGGCCGGATTAGGCGAAAATCAGGCATCTGCTGACTTGCTACCTGCAACGGTTGCCAACTATATTGCCAAGCACCAGCTCTACAAAGCCTCACAAACCACTTCTACTGATTGAAAATACTGCATGACCATACCCGTCAAAACCTCCGCCGCGCTTGAGAAAAAAGATGTTCAAAAACTGCAGCGCGCCATCATTGACGGACTCGAGGACGTCAAGGCGCAAGATATTGTGGTGTTTGACACCGAGCACATCACCTCACTGTTTGAGCGGGTCATCATTGCATCTGGCACGTCAAATCGCCAGACCAAAGCATTAGCCGCTAGCGTTCGCGATGCCGTGCGCGATGCTGGTTTTAGCAAGCCGCGCATTGAAGGCGAAGAAAACGGTGAGTGGATTATTGTGGACTGCGGCTCTGCTGTAGCCCACATCATGCAGCCGACTATTCGCCAGTACTACCACCTGGAAGAGCTGTGGGGTGACAAGCCCATCAAGCTTAAACTGGGTGCGCCTGCGCCGCTGGTCAAAGCCGCCAAGGTTGAGGTCAAGCCCGAACCCGAGGTCAAAGCCAAGCCCGCAAAAAAAGTGGCCGGCAAAAAAGTTGCAGCTAAAAAATCTGCGGTTAAAGCCCCCGTACGCATCCCGACCACCACGGTAGATTCCAGTTACGTAGGCCGTATTGGCAAGACCAACGACTGGACAGCCAAACGCAATGCCACTGAAACAGCGGCAGAGCCTGTCGCCAAAGTGCGCAAGCCAGCAGCCAAAACGCCCATCGTCAAAGTGCCTGTTGCAAAAAAAGTGGCTGCCAAAAAAGTTGTGGCCAAGACCGCTGCAAGTAAAGCAGCCCCGAAGAAAGCCGCCCCAAGGAAAAGCGCTGCTCCCAAAAGCAAATGAGGCTGACGATAGTCGCCGTGGGCTTAAAAGTACCCGACTGGGCGCAAACTGCTTATGACGACTACGCCAAACGCTTTCCACCGGAAATCAGGGTTGAGCTGAAAGCGGTCAAAACTGAGCCGCGAGCGTCCAAAACACTCGACACACTGTTGCTGGCAGAAAAGTCCCGCATTGAGGCGGCAATTCCACGCGGCACTCACATCGTGGCGCTGGACGAACGCGGCAGCAACGTTACCACCGTGGCATTGGCCGAGCGACTCAAGGCTTGGCAGACGTCAGGCGACGACGTAGCAATAGTGATTGGCGGCCCCGATGGGTTGGAAAGCGGTTTCAAAAAAGCGGCGCATGAACGGCTTCGCTTGTCTGATCTGACGCTGCCGCATGCGATGGTGCGGGTGCTGTTGATAGAGCAGTTATATCGCGCCTGGAGCATCACGATCAACCACCCGTACCATCGAGAATGATGCCCCCACGGTCGTTCACTTTGTGTAACTTCCTGCCCCCCGAGGGGGCCGCTGCGCCTGCGGCCCGGCAAAGCCGGTTCCGCGGCCCCTGCTTGAAATTCGGGACTACTGTTGGTTTATCACTATGACTGATTTTATTTACCTAGCCTCGCAAAGCCCGCGCCGCAGACAGTTGCTGGAGCAACTTGGTGTGCGCTATGAACTGCTTTTGCCTGACGACAGCGAAGACGCAGAAGCGCTGGAAGTCGTACTTGTAAAAGAATCGCCTGCAGCTTACGTCAAACGCGTGACAAATCTCAAACTTGCTGCTGCTGTTGCCCGTTTGAAAAGGCGGCAACTCAAACCTGCGCCCATCTTGTGCTCCGACACTACAGTTGCGCTGGGCCGCACGATTTATGGCAAACCTGAAAATGCAGCGGCTGCAAAACGCATGCTGACCGAGTTGGCGGGTTGCACTCACCGCGTGCTGACGGCAGTGGCCATACAGTCCGGGCGCAAACAATTTGACGCGCTCAGTATTTCCAAAGTCACGTTTGAGGCAATGACCCCAAAGCAAATTAGCGCCTATGTGGACACAGGCGAACCACTGGGCAAAGCGGGCGCGTATGCCGTGCAGGGCAGGGCAGCGCGCTACATCACTCGAATTGACGGCAGTTACAGTGGCATCATGGGTTTGCCCTTACATGAAACAGCCTTCTTGCTCAAAGCCGTTGGCATCAAAATTTAAACTGGCGGCCATGCAGCAAGATATCCTCATCAACTGGTCACCCCAAGAAACCCGAGTAGCCGTCATCGAGCATGGTGCGCTGCAAGAACTGCAGGTTGAAAGATCACTGGAGCGCGGGCTGGTTGGCAATGTCTATCTGGGCAAAGTAGCTCGCGTGTTGCCTGGCATGCAGTCAGCATTTATAGATATTGGTCTGGACAAGGCAGCCTTCTTGCATGTGGCCGATTTGATGAGCAGCATCAACAGCCGCCATGCCGATGCCGACATGCCCCCCGTCATTCAACAACCGATAGAAAAACAATTGTTCGAAGGCCAGGCAGTGATGGTGCAGGTGCTCAAAGACCCCATCGGCACCAAAGGCGCGCGACTGACGGCGCAAATCAGCATCGCCGGGCGTTTGCTGGTATTTTTGCCACAAGACAACCACGTTGGCGTATCCCAAAAAATTCCACCCAAACAACGGGAAGAGCTGCGCCAGCGCGTTGTCGGGTTGGCTGGGGCGGGGAGTGGTGGTTTTATTTTGCGCACTAATGGCGAAGACGCGCTTGACGCCGAGCTTGCTGAAGACATTGCCTATCTGCGCAAAACATGGAGTCTGATTAAAAACGCCTCTCTTCGTTTGCCGCCGGCAACGGTGCTGCATCAGGATTTGAATCTTCTTCAGCGGGTACTGCGCGATGTGGTTTTTGAAGGCACCCAAACCATACGTATTGACTCCCATGAGCAGTTTGAAAAGCTCAAGACTTTTGCACAGGAATTCATGCCTGCCACGGCACAAAAACTGCAGCACTATGTCGGCGAGCGCCCGATTTTTGATCTGTTCAACATTGACGAGGACATTGCCAAAGCTTTGGGTCGGCGGGTTGACTTGAAATCAGGCGGCTACCTGATCATCGACCAGACCGAAGCACTAACGACGGTTGATGTCAATACCGGCGGTTTTGTTGGTGCACGTAATTTTGATGACACGATTTTCAAGACCAATCTGGAGGCTTCGCAAGCTATCGCACGGCAGCTACGCCTGCGTAATCTGGGGGGTATCGTGATTGTTGACTTCATTGACATGATCAAAGACAGCCACCGTGATGCCGTGCTGGCAGAATTCAAAAAACAGTTGGCGCGAGATCGAATCAAAACCACGGTCAATGGCTTTTCAGCATTAGGCTTGCTGGAGATGACACGCAAGCGAACCCGCGAGTCTTTGGCGCATCAGCTCTGCGAACCCTGCAGCGCCTGCAGCGGCAAAGGTGTGGTCAAAACAGCACGCAGCGTGACGTACGACATCTTGCGGGAGATCTTGCGGGAGGCGCGCCAGTTCAACCCGCGTGAGTTTCGCGTCGTTGCTTCGCCCAAAGTCATTGAGCTTTTTCTGGATGAAGAAAGTCAGCACCTGGCCGGCTTAAGCGACTTTATTGGCAAGCCCATCTCATTGCAAGCTGAAGCCGCTATGGCACAAGAGCAATACGATATTGTTCTGATTTGAAGTTTGCTTTTGATGTTGACCCTTAACCGCCAGCCCATACCTATCCTGGTCTACCACCAGATCGCGCAAGCCCCACCCAAAGGCAGCCCGTTTCGCAACCTCTATGTCTCCCCGCACGCTTTCGCCAGGCAAATGGCATGGCTCAAGCGATTGGGCTATTCAGGTTGCTCCATGAGTGACCTGCAGCCCTATCTGCTGGGTGAGCGCAACGGCAAAGTGGCAGGAATCACATTTGACGATGGCTATCAAAACAACCTTGTCAATGCCTTACCCATCTTGACCCGGCACGGGTTTTCTTCAACCTGCTATGCCGTGAGCGGACTGCTGGGAAAGACCAATGTGTGGGACGAAAAAATCGGCATTCCGCAAACGCCGCTAATGAACCTGTGCGAAATCAGTCAATGGGTGCAGGGGGGTCAGGAGATAGGCTCTCACACCCACCAGCATGTCAATTTGCTGGAAACGGATGAGCCGAACGACCGTACCGAGATGGCATTGGGGAAAAGCGAACTGGAGCGGGCTCTTGATCGGCCAGTTGAACACTTTTGTTATCCGTACGGCTATTACAAATCCAGACATGTGGCATTGGCGCAGGAGCTGGGTTTTACCACCGCTACTACCACGCAGCGCAGTCGTTGCCATGCCGGAACGGACTTGCTGCAACTGCCACGGGTGCCGGTGATGCGTTCGACCATGCTGCCGGTGTTTTGGCTCAAGATCGCCACAGCCTACGAAGACCGCAGGAAGCCATAGGTTTGCCAATGCCCACGGCAACTCTCTTAGCCCCCCCTAAAAAACTTCGAATCGCCGTTTTCAACCGGATTTTTTCGCCGTCCGGTGGTGGTGCCGAACGCTATTCCATCGCGCTGGTCGAGCAGCTTTCTGCCCGGCACGAAATCCATGTGTTTGCTCAGCATATTGACCACCAATGGCCTGGTGTGACTTATCACAAGGTTACGAGCCCGCTGAGCAGGTCTCGCTGGATCAATCAGCTGTGGTTTGCAACAGCCACCTGGTGGGCCACGCGCAGTGGATTTGATGTGATCCACTCCCATGAAAACACCTGGCATGGTGGGGTTCAGACGGTGCATGTGCTGCCGGTCAAGTACAGCCTTTTTCATGACCGCACGGGCTGGCGGCTGGCACAGCGTTGGCTTCAGGTTATCACCAGTCCACGTCTGTTGGTCTATCTGTGGCTGGAACGCCTGCGTTATGCCCCACGCCCAGGTTTGCAAGTGGTGGTGACTTCTGAAACCTTGCGGCCCATCATGACCGCGACCTATCCCGAATGCGCCCAAGCCCTCACTGTAGTGACGCCGGGCATCACATTCCCACCGCCCAAAAGGCACGGGCGCAAGACGCTTGCCCGTGCGGCGTTGGGTTTGCAGGAGGTAGGCACATGCTTGCTATTTGTCGGTAACGACTACCGTAAAAAGGGCCTGGAAACCTTGCTTCGCGCGCTGGTGCAACTGCCGTCAGATGTGACGTTGGCGGTGGCAGGCAACGCCGCGCACATCGCCGAATTTCGTGCATTGGCGGATTCTCTGGCGTTAAGTACTCGTGTGAGCTTTTTGGGTTCGCTTAAAAACGTGGCGCTGGCTTACGAAGCTGCCGATTGCCTGGTGCACCCAAGCCTGGAAGATACTTTTGCGATGGTGGTGCTGGAGGCGCTGGCCCACGGCCTGCCAGTGATCGTCAGCAGTGCTGTTTACTGCGGTATTTCTGAGTTGCTACAGGAAGGCGTTAATGCCCTGCTGCTAGATCAACCCACTGATGCGGACCGCTTGGCGCTGGTGTTGCAACGTCTGCTCAGTGACACAGCGTTGCAGCAAACGCTGTCATGGGGTGCCTTGGCCTTTGCCGAGAATTACCCCTGGGATAAGATTGCTTTGCAACAGGAGGCTGTGTACTTAAGTGCGAATGGTGAGCGGGTGACGGTTTTAGCAGAGTAGTTATGCAGACTGCCTGACATTGCTTGACTTGGGGCTTAGGCAGAACCACTGTGTTTCAGGCGATCAGCTTGAAGTGCTTGCGGCTGAAGTCAAGACCGGTCAGCGTTTCAATCTGCCGCATGATGTGGTACTTGTTTTCTTTGGCGGTGGGTTTGTAAGCGGGGTCAATGTGCAACACCGGTTCTGCCTCACTACTTAACCAGGCCTGAACAGCTTTGGGGTGTGTGCCCGTAAAGGGGGCGAGCGCGCGGCGGTCAAACTGGCTGTAGCTAACTGTCGTCGGTGAGGCCGCGCCCCAGTACTTGCTGACTGTGTCCAGCTTTTTTTGCATGGCATCGTTCTGGCGTATCCAGCCGTAGTGGTAGATGTGCGCGTTGGCCAGGGCAGCCTGTGGGTTACGCCCGCGCTTGTGCTGGGTGGTCACCAGCCAGTACTGGCCGTCCGGCGCGTAACTGCGGATGGTGTTGCGGATCAGGCGGCACTCGCGCCGATACCAGCCTGGGCTGATCGATAACCAATCAGGCGAGCCGTAAAAGTGTTGATAGTCAAAAACCAGGGCCTCGACGGCTGGGTTGCCGTGATGGCGTTCGACGCTCGCCCGTATGGCGGCCAACTCACCTTCATGTACGACTTCGTCACCTTCAAGATAAAAGGCCCAGTCACTCGTGCAAGAGTATTGCGCAATCATTTTTTGTTGGGCATAGACAAAGCCGCGGTC
>JAYURC010000024.1:0-31194 GCA_043756405.1 Polaromonas sp. | reverse complement strand
CAATACCGCTCATGAAAGCAAGCGGTAAAAACACCGCCACCAAGGCAAATGTGGTCGCGATCACCGCCATACCAATTTCGTCTGCCGCTTCCATGGCCGCTTGGTAGGGAGTTTTGCCCATGCGCAGGTGGCGCACGATGTTTTCCACCTCCACAATCGCATCGTCTACCAAAATACCAATGACCAAGCTGAGCGCCAGCAGCGTCACCACATTGATGGAAAAGCCCAAATAATTCATGCCGATAAACGCCGGAATCACCGACAACGGCAGCGCCACAGCTGAAATAAAGGTGGCGCGCCAGTCGCGTAAAAACAGCCACACCACCAGCACCGCCAGCAATGCGCCTTCCATCAGCAAAATCAGCGACGCGCGGTACTCTTCTTCTACCGGGGTGACAAAATCGAAAGCTTCGGTCAGCTGCATGTCGGGCCGGGTGAGCTTGATCTCTTCAAGCGCCGCGCGCACGCCGCGCCCGGCATCTACCTCGCTGGCGCCTTTGCTGCGCGCCACTTCAAACCCCACCACCGGCACGCCATTGAGCAGCGCGCTCGAGCGCGGCTCGGCCACGGTGTCTTCTACCGTCGCAATTTGGTCCAGGCGAATGTTGCGCCCGCCGGGCAGTGCCAGCTCTATTGCAGCTATCTCGGCGGCGGACTTCACGGTGGCCAGCGTGCGCACGGGCTGCTCGCTGGTGCCCAGGTCGGCCCGCCCGCCTGCGGTTTCAAGCTGCACATCACGCAACTGGCGGGACACGTCGGTGGCGGTCACGCCAAGTGCCTGCATTTTGGCGCTGTTCAAACTGATGCGCACCTCGCGGGTGACACCGCCCACCCGGCTGACAGAACCCACACCCGGCACGGCCAGCAGCCGGCGGGTCAGGGTGTTGTCTACAAACCAGCTCAGGCCTTCATCGTCCATCGACGGTATGCGAAGGGTGTAGGCCAGCACCGCACCGCCTGAAATATTGACCTTGCTGACCACCGGGTCGCGCAGGTCGGCGGGCAAGTCCGAACGCACCTGTTGCACCGCCGAGCGGGTTTCGTCCAGCGCTTCCTGGGTGGGTTTTTCAATGCGGAACTCAGCCGTGATCGTGACCACGCCGTCTTGCACTTTGGTGTAAATGTTTTTCAGACCCTGAATACCCGCAATTGCGTTTTCAATCTTGCGGGCGACTTCAGTCTCCAGCTGGGCAGGCGAGCCGCCGGGCAAGCTGGCGCTGATGATGATGTTGGGCACATCCAGGTCCGGAAAGTTTTGCACCTTCATGTTCTGGTAGCCCAGCACGCCTGCAAAACACAGCATGACGAAAAACATGATGGCGGCGATCGGGTTCTTGATGCACCAGGCGGATACGTTCATAAATGTCTGTTCCTGTATGCTATGTATTTAATAGCTTATTACGCATATATTTATTGGGCTGCAGGCCGATTAGGTGAGTAAAAAGGCCTTTTTTGCGCTATTTGGACGTTTTGGGAGCCAGAGCTGGACTTGCAGCGGTACTTAAAGCGTTGGGTGGCTGCGCAGTCACCACCTTCACCACATCCCCATCGGCCAAAAACGCCGCGCCGCTGGCCACAAACTGCTCACCGGCTTTGGCACCTTTGACAATTTCAACCGCATCGCCTGATCGCCGTCCGGTCTGCAGCTTGATCTGGCTGACCTTGTTGCCCGGCTCCAGGCGCATGGCATAGGTAAAGCCGTCACGCAAGACAAGGGCCTGCTGCGGCAGCGTGAGCACATTGCTGGCACCCAGCTCAAACTCGCCACGTGCAAACATGCCAGCCTTGATGTTGGCGTTGGCCGGTAAATCCACGTACACCAGCGCGTTGCGGGTGATGCTGTCAACCGTGGGCGCAATCATGCGCACACGGCCCTGCACCACTGCGCCGCTGGCAGCTGTCACGCTGGCCGCAGTCCCAGGCTGGATGCTCGCCACCTCGCTGCTGGTGACTTCAGCGCGCCACTCCAGCCGCCCACCGCGAATCATTTTGAACAGCTCGGTGCCGCTGCCGACTACCGCGCCCACTGTGGCGCTGCGGCTGGAAATGACGCCGCTGTCAGGTGCCACCACCCCGGTTTGCTTTAAGCGCACCTGCTGCACCACCAGCATGGCTTTGGCGGCTTCCAGTCTGGCTGTGGCGGTCATGCCCGCCGTGGTGTACTGGTTGATTTGCTGCTCGCTGAGTGCGCCGCTGGCTTGCAGGGTGCGCGCTTTGTCGGCGTTACCGGCCGCGTCCAGCGCATTGGCCTGGGCTTCAGCAAAACTGGCCTGGGCTTGCGCGACCTCAGCATTGACCTGCTCTTTTGCAAAGCTGGCCAACACCTGGCCCTTGGTCACGCGGTCGCCGACATTGACCTTGACGTCGACCAGCCGCAGTCCATTGGCCTCGCTGCCAATGATGGCTTCCTGCCAGGCCAGCACCGTGCCGTTGGCAGGCAGCTTGAGTGGCAGACTGCTTTGTACCGGTTGCACTGTAGTCACCGTCAGCGCCGCTTTGGCGGGCGCGACTTTTTTATCGTCTGCCGCCCTGATTTTTGAAGAAAAAAGGGCTGTAGCACCCAATATGATTGCGCAACCAGCTATTGAAATAATAGCATTGTGCTTGTTGTCGAGAAAGTTCATGCGTGTCATGTTTTAAGAATTTTCAATAACGTCGATGCTTGACGGCTCAATCATTGCGGGTTGGGTGGTTGGCGGCTACCGGTTGGGCAAAAAGGCCTCAGGCATGCCGAAAATCATCGGTGTCGGGTGCGGTGCCGCCGTGCTCCAGCCGCCGCCAAGTGCTTTGTAAAGTGCAATCCAGGCATTGCGGCGCTCGCGCTCCAGCAGCACCACTGCGCTTTGGGCCGCCAGCAGCGCACGGCGCGATTCTTCCAGCTCTACCAGGCTGGCCAAACCGGCTTTATGACGCGCCTCCGTGCCCGCAAACGATGCGCGGTAGCCCTCGGCAGCGACCAGCGTGTCGCTGCCCCGGTCGGCCGTGCTTTGCAAGGTAACGAGGGCTTCTTCAACCTCACGCACCGCCTGACGCACCACGCCGCGGTACTTGCCGGCAGCTTCTTCGTAGCGCGCTTTGGCGGCATCGACATTGGCAACGGCGGCACCGCCATCAAACAGCGGCACGCTCAGGGCCACCGGGCCGATAGCCCAGGTGCTGAAACGCTGCGACACGCCCCGAGAGTCAAGCCGGTTGGCTGCAATGTTGCCGCCAATGCTCAAGCGCGGGTAGCGCTGGGCCCTGGCGCTACCGACCTCAAAGCTGGCAGCATTCAGTTCACGCGCCGCGCTGTACACATCGGGCCGCTGCCCCAGCACGTCGGCTGGCACGCTTGAAATGCCCGTCATGCCCTGCAGGGGCGGCGCACTGGGTGCCTGCACCAGTTTTTGCCGCAAGTCTGGCTCACCCCAACCCGTCAGCGCTGTCAGTGCTTTAACACTCACATCGCATTCAGCACGCTGCTGCGTGATGCGGCTGTTGCCTTCTGCTGCCGATGCGCGAGCCAATGCAGCCGTGGCGGGCGCACCAAACCCGGCTTTGGTCAGCAGTCCGGTCAGGCGGCTGGTTTCAACTCGCGACGCAGCGTCTGCGCTGGTCACTGTCAGCAGCTGCTCACAGGCGCGCAAACCATAGTACTGACTGGCCACTTCTGCGGCCACCAGAATCCGCGCCTGATGCCAACTTGCTTCGCTGCCAAGTAAGCGTTCGTTGTCGGCATTCAGGCTTGCCTGGTTTTGCCCAAACAGGTCAATCTCCCAACGGGTTTGCAGGCCCAACTGGCCAACATTGCTGATGGCGGCTGGCGGGGTGCTGTCCATGGGCGCTGAACGGCTTCGGCTGATGTTGCCAACAGCATCTAGCGCAGGCAGCAAGGCCACGGCTGATGCGGTGCGGGAAGCTCGCGCCTGCAAAATATTGGAGCGCGCCGTGACAACCGATGGACTGACGATCTGCGCCGCGCTGATCATGTCAACCAGCAGCGTGTCGTTTTGTTGCTGCCACCATTGCGACAAACTGGTCAGGCTGCCGTTATGCGGAACACTGTTGGCAGGGGTGACCACCGCGTTCACGGTTGCCGCCTTGGGCAGGGTTGCGTACCACTGCGGCGGCGCAGCAACGGCCACTGTGGGCGGCGGCGAGTTGGCGGCGCAACCGGTTATAGCCAGAACCATGCCGAGCAAAGAAAAAATGGCTGCAAGGCCGCGCTTGCCATGCTTGGCTGAGGTGCTCATGTCAGATGGGAGTCCGATGGGGTTGGGGCTTGAAATTGAAAGAAACGCCATTTTGCGGGATTTCTGTGACCGCTGGTTATCACAAAACCCGCCTGACGCGCGGGTTTAAGCCTCAAGCGAATCAAATACTGCCGCCCACAACGCCAAGACGGCTTCGCGTTCAGCCTGCAGCTCGCCGACGGCGACGTGCGTGGGCGTTTCATTAAGTCGGGCCTGGTGCTGTGTGCGCCGGAGCGCTCGGTAAGCCTTGGCTGCTGCGTCGCCCACACCGGGTGGGAGCAAACCTGCAGCTTCAGCACGTTGCAGCAAGGCAATATTGCCGACGTTGGCAACCAGCGCCGGGTGCTTTGCGGATTGGGACAACACCAGGTACTGCACGGCAAACTCGGCGTCCACCATGCCGCCCCGGCTGTGCTTGACATCAAACACACCGGCTTTGACCGGGTGTGCACTACAAACCTTGTCGCGCATGGCGGTAATTTCTTCGCGCAGCAAAGCGGCATCTCTCGGCGCTGTCACGACGCCTTCGCGGATCTGCTCAAACCTCTGACGCATGAGTGCAGAAAAACAATTTTCCGACGGGCCGCCCCTAGGAAAATTAGCCCCCTCGGGAGGCAGCGCAACGCGCGTTGTGACAAGCGTGGGGGCCAGGTATCTGGCTCTGGTCATGGCCTGGTGCTCCCATGTCCAGGCGGTGTTGCTGCCTCGTTGTTGCTGGTAGTTTGCAAACGCGGCAAAACTTGTCACCAGCAGGCCCGAGTTGCCGTTGGGCCGCAGCGCCATGTCAATCTCAAACAAATCGCCTTCGCTGGTTTTAACGGTCAGCCAGGTAATGAGTTTGCGCACCAGCAGCGCATACACCTCGCTGGCGCTTTCTTGCCCGTCTTCATACACAAAAACAATGTCCAGATCACTGCCGTAGCCCAGTTCCTTGCCGCCCAATTTGCCGTAGGCAATGATGGCCAGCTGCGGTTGTTCGCGGTGTTTGTTTTTTAGCCGCTGCCAGCACCATGCCAGCGACAGGGCCAGCGTGGTTTCAGCCAGCGCGCTCAGGTCGTCAGCTACCTGCTCAACACTGAGCACACCCTCCACATCACGCGCCAGGGTTCTGAAAACTTCGGCATGATGCGCCCGGCGCAGCAGGTTTAAACAGGTTTCTTCATCGTCCTCGCCAGTGATTTGCAGTGATGTCAGGCGGGCATTGAGTTCTTGCGCATAAGCAGCACCATCAAACCGCTCGTGCAACATGGCATCACTGGCCAGCTCGTCAATCACGCCGGGGTGCAGCAACAAGTAGCGGGCAGGCCACTTGGCCGCGCCCAAAAGCCCCAACAAACGCTGGTGCACTTGCGGCCGCTCCAGCAGCAGCGCCAGATAAGTCTCGCGCCGCAGCAAAGACTCGATCCAGTCCATGATGCGCAGCGCGGCCTCTTCAGTCACGCTGCCTTCGTTTAACCACAAGGCCGTGCGCTGTACCAGAAGGCTCAAGCGGGCGCGTGACTCATCGCGCAGCGCCTGAACTCTGGGGTGTGTGCGCCACAGCTGCAGGCGCGCCCTGAACTGCGCTGGCCATTGGCTCGACAAATGCGCCAGCAAATCGTCCAGCTCAGGCGGGGTGGGCGCGTCTGCGGTTGCTGTGCCTTTGGTGCAACCCTTGCAGTCGGTGCTGCCGCCCAGCAGCTTGTCAAACTCACCCGCCACCAGCTCGCGGTGCGCGTCCAGGTCATGCAAAAAAGGGCAGCAATCGCCGTAACCGAGGGTGTGGGCAATCCACGCGAGGTCGTCGTCGCGGGTCGGCAGCACGTGCGTTTGCTGGTCGTCCAGGTACTGAATGCGGTGCTCAACACGGCGCAAAAAATCATAGGCGCGCGCCAGGGCATCGGCCGTGTTTTGGTCCATCAAACCGGCATGCGCCAAGCGCTGCAGCGCGTCCACCGTACGGCGCGTGCGCAGTTCGGGGAACTGCCCGCCGCGCACCACCTGCAGCAACTGCACGGTAAATTCAATTTCACGAATGCCGCCGCGCGACATCTTCACGTCGTTGGCGCGCTCTGGCCGGCCTGCGCTGCGCTTGGCCGCGTGCTCGCGAATCTGCTTGTGCAAAATGCGCAGCGCATCAAACACGCTGTAGTCCAGGTAACGCCTGAAGACAAACGGCAACACCGTACCGCGCAGCGCCTGCGCGCTGGCGTCACGCACGCAGGCACCAGGCGCTACCACCCGGCTTTTGAGCCAGGCAAATCGCTCCCATTCGCGGCCTTGCGCCTGAAAGTAATCTTCCAAGGCGCTGAGCGACATGGCAGCCGGGCCGGAGCCGCCATGCGGCCTGAGCGCGAGGTCGACCCGAAAGACAAAGCCGTGCTCGGTGATCTCGCCAATCAGCGCATAAATGGCCTTGACCTGATGCGCAAAATACTCGTGGTTAGAGATGCGGCTGCGTTTGGCTTCGCTGTCGCTTGCGCCCACCCTGCCAGCGGTGTGGCCGTCATGGTCGTAGATGTAAATCAGATCAATGTCGCTGGACACATTGAGCTCGCGCGCGCCCAGCTTGCCCATGCCAATGACCCACATTTGCGCGGCTGCATTGCTATCAGTTTGGGGCGCGCCATATTGGGCGTCTAAAGCGATGCGCGACTCCTGCAGCGCCACAACCAAAGCCAATTCGGCCAACTCGGTCATGGCGCTGGTGACCACGCTCAACGCTGCCTGCCCCGTGGGCGGGCTTTCGCAGTCCAGCACCACCAGGCGTTCAATCACCAGTTGGCGCAGCACCCGCAGTGCAGCGCTGGTGTCCAGGCCTTGTCCGCGCAGGGCGGCAAGCGCGTTACCCATACTGTCGCGGTTGGGGTTGCCGGGGGCAAGCAGTGTGCGTTCGGGCGCATAGCGGCGGCGAATACGCTGGACGAAACGCGAATAACCGGAGGCATCAAGCGCATTGGAGCTGAAATCCATCACAGTAACTCACAAAACTTCATAGAACTGGGAAACTCCAGGAGCAATACAGACGGTCATAATTCTTATGCCAATGATTCAGACACCACATTCAGTGCCAGCCCCTGCTACCCGGCGCACGCACCTGCTAGCATTTGCCGCACGCACTGCGCTGTGGCTGCTGCTGGGCTTTTGGCTGCTGGTCGGTGCAACGCTGGCCGGCCTGCACGGCTGGATTGTGCCGCGTATTGAAGAGTTTCGCCCGCGCATTGAAATCGAGGCCCGCAAGGCGCTTGGGGTACCGGTCCGCATTGGGAAAATCACAGCGCGCTCTGATGGGCTGATGCCGTCATTTGAACTGCACGACGTCACTTTGACCGACACGGCTGGCCGCGAAGCGTTGCGCCTGCCGCGCGTTCTGGCTGCGTTGTCGCCGGTATCGCTGTGGGGCGGCGGCTTTGAGCAAATGGTGCTGGACCAGCCGGTGCTTGACATACGCCGCACGCTGGACGGCAAAATTTACGTGGGCGGCCTGGACATCGGCCAAACGCGGGTCGGCAACAACGACACGGCCGACTGGGTTTTTTCGCAGCCTGAATTTGCCATTCAGGGCGGCACGCTGCGCTGGACTGACGAGCAAACCACCGCCCCGCCATTGGCCTTGAGTCAGGTTGATGCGGTGATGCGCAACAGCTTGCGCGGGCACGCCTTTCGCATTGACGCCACGCCGCCCCGCGAGTGGGGCGACCGCTTCAGCCTGCGGGGGCAGTTCAGGCAGCCACTGCTGTCTAAAGGTGCGGGACGGTTTGCCGACTGGTCCGGGCAGATATTTGCCGACTTTAGCCGCGTGGGTGATGTGTCGCGCATCAAGCGCTATGTGTCCAACACCTTCGCTACTGTGTCCAACACCTTCGGCGTGGACCCACGGTCTGGTCACGGCAGCCTGCGCGCTTGGGCTGACATCAGCAAAGGCCAGCTGAGCGCCGCCACACTGGATGTGGCGCTGCGTGATGTGAACGTACAGCTGGGTAAAAAGCTGGAGCCGCTGGCGCTGTCGTCAGTGACGGGGCGCGTTAGCGGCAAGCGCCTGGACGATGGCTTTGAATTTGCCACTGACAACCTGGCATTTAACACCCTCGACGGCCTGCAATGGCCGGGCGGCAATCTGGCCCTGACCAGTAGGGGCACCGAAGGGCAAACCGAGCAGACAAATGGATTGAAAGCCGACCGCCTTGATTTGCAGGCCGTGGCACAAATTGCCAGCCGCCTGCCGTTGGGCACCACCACTCACGCGCTGATTGCGTCGTTTGCACCCAAGGGCCGGGTTGAAACGCTGGACGCGCGCTGGCAAATACCAGTCAATGGTGAGCTGGCATACACCGCCAAGGGCCGCGTCAGCGGGCTTGAAGTTGCGGCAAAGTCCAGCCCGTTACTGCGCAGCCAAGCATTGCAGGCAACGCCCCCAGCTGCGCCGCAGCAGCAGCCAGGCAGGCCCGGCATCAAAAACGCAGCCATTGACTTTGACCTGACACAGGCAGCAGGCAAGGCCAGCATTGTCATCACGCAGGGCCACCTTGAATTGCCCGGCGTATTTGAAGACCCGCGCGTGCAACTGAGCCACCTTGCCATGGACGCCCAATGGAAATGGTCGGGCAAAAACATCGATGTCCAGATGCGAAACATCGCGTTTGCGGGTGCTGATGCCGAGGGCACTGCGCAAGCCAGCTGGCGCTCAGGCACCACCCCTGCAGGCGCGCCCGACCCTGATTCTTTGGGTGTGCTGGACGTGAAAGGCGCGCTGACTCGCGGCGATGGCACCCGGGTGCACCGCTACTTGCCGCTGGTGCTAGCCGACTCGGTGCGCCACTACATTCGCGACTCGGTGGTACGCGGCGATGTCAGCGACGTCAAATTTTTGGTCAAAGGCCCGGTTAACGACATCCCGTTTGCTGACGCAGCAAAAGGCGATTTCAAGATATCAGCCAAGATCAAAAACGGCACGTTTGCCTATGTGCCCAGAACTCTTCAGCCCAAAGATGCCGCAGCATGGCCCGCGCTGACCGACATCACCGCTGAGCTGGTGTTTGACCGCGCTGCGCTAGAAGTTAACGGCGTGGTGGCCAAAGTGGCAGGCTTGCCGGGCATGCAGGTGGTTAGGGCCGATGCCCGCATACCTGACCTGATGAATGGCGCCACGGTGGATGTTCAGGCGCGCTTGAAAGGCCCGCTCAATGAAGCGCTGGGCTTTGTCAATGCTTCGCCCCTGGGCGCCATGACAGGCAACGTACTGGCCAAAACCGTCGCCAGCGGCCCGGCTGACTATGGCTTGCGCTTGAGCTTGCCGCTGAACAACATTGACAAGACCAAAGTCCAGGGTTCAGTGACCCTGCCTGGACTGCCGGGCAACGACGTGCAGTTTTCGCCTGAAACACCGCAGTTGTCACGCTTGAAAGGCCTGGTGACTTTTACCGAGGCTGGTTTTAATGTACCGGCGGCGCAGGCGCAAATGCTGGGTGGCGACGTGCGTTTTGAGGGCGGCATGAAGCCGCCGAACCGCACCGCAATGCCCGGTATCGAACCCGAGGCAGAGACAATTTTCAGGGTGCAGGGCTCAGTCACAGCTGAAGGCATTCGCTTGGCCCAAAACCTTGGCATGGCAGCGCGTCTGGCGCAGAACGCCAAGGGCAGCACTGCCTACAACGCCACTCTGGGCTTCAGGCGCGGTGTGGCTGAAGTGGTGGTTACCAGCAACCTGCAAGGCATGGCACTGAGCTTGCCTGCGCCACTGAACAAACCTGCTGAAGCGATTCTGCCGCTGCGGTTTGAGAACACGGTACTGCGCGAGTCGTTGGTGCCCGGGCAAAAGCTGCAAGACCAGCTGGTATTGCGCTTGGGCAACATGGCGTCGGTGCAGTATGTGCGCGACATCAGCACCGCGCAGCCGCGCGTGATTCGAGGCAGCATTGCCGTTGGGCTGGAGCCCGGTGAGTCAGCGGCGACGCCTGACGCAGGCGTCGCCGCCAACATCAAGCTCGACAACTTCAATGTCGATGCCTGGGAAAAGGTGTTTTTATCTGCTGTGGGCAGCAGCCCGGCAGTGGTTGCCGCTGCATCGACTGGCGCAGCCCAGCAAGCGCACGGCTACCTGCCCAACCAGATTGCGATACGCGCCAAAGAGTTGCTCGTCAGCGGCCGAAAACTGAACAATCTGGTGATTGGCGGCACGCGCGAGGGGCCGACCTGGCGCGCCAATCTGGACGCCACCGAACTCAATGGCTATCTTGAATTTCGCCAGCCGGGCAGCACTGGTGCAGGGCGCATTTTTGCGCGCCTGCAACGCTTGAGTCTGGGGCAAAGCACAGTCAGCGACGTGGAAAATATTCTGGATGGCCAGCCGGCCAGCATTCCGGCTCTCGACATTGTCGTCAATGACCTGGAATTGCGCGGTAAAAAACTCGGCCGTATTGAAGTTGATGCGGTCAACCGCGCCGCCAATAACAGCGACAGCGGCCCAGGTGAATGGCGGCTGAACAAGTTCAACGTCATCCTGCCTGAAGCGGTGCTGACGGCAACGGGAAACTGGGTTGCCATCAATGCCCAAGCCACCGCGGCAGGCCCGCGCGTACAGCGTCCGGCAGCCGAGCGCAGACGCACGGTGATGAATTTCAAGCTCGACATTGCCGACTCGGGCCTGTTGCTCAAACGCTTTGGCATGGCTGACGTGGTGCGGCGCGGCAAGGGCACGATGGAGGGCCAGGTTGCCTGGGCCGGCTCGCCGCTCAGTTTGGACTATCCCAGCATGATCGGCCAGTTCAATGTGAATATTGAATCAGGACAGTTTTTAAAGGCAGACCCAGGCCTGGCCAAGTTGCTGGGCGTGCTAAGTTTGCAGTCGCTGCCGCGCCGCTTGACGCTGGACTTCCGGGATGTGTTTTCTGAAGGTTTTGCGTTTGACTTTGTGCGGGGCGATGTCGGCATCAATCAAGGCGTGGCCAGTACCAACAACCTGCAAATGAAAGGCGTCAACGCCGCCGTGCTGATGGAGGGTAGCGCCGACATTGCCAAAGAAACGCAAGATTTAAAAGTCGTCGTCGTACCCGAAATTAACGCCGGTACCGCGTCACTGATTGCCACTGTCATCAACCCGGCGATTGGTTTGGGGACGTTTTTGGCGCAATACTTTTTGCGCCGCCCGCTGATAGAGGCGGCCACGCTCCAGTTTCATATCGACGGCAGCTGGGCTGACCCAAAAATCACCAAAGTGGAGAAAAAGCAATGAAAGTTGCGGCGATTCAAATGGTCTCGACACCAGATGTCAATGCCAATCTTGACAGCGCCCGGCAACTCTTGGTGCAAGCAGCAGACGCAGGCGCAGAGCTTGTTGTGTTGCCTGAATATTTTTGCCTGCTGGGCTTGAGGGACACCGACAAGCGGGCGATTGCCGAGCAGCCCGGCCAGGGGCCACTGCAAGATTTTTTAAGCCATTGCGCGCTTGACTACAAGCTGTGGATTGCGGGCGGGACCCTACCGCTTGCGACCCATGTGCCAGGCAAGGTCAACAACAGCACACTGGTCTATAACCCGGCGGGGCAATGCGTTGCGCGCTACGACAAGATGCATCTTTTCTGCTTTGACAACGGCAGTGAAAGTTACGACGAAGCACGCGTACTTGCACCGGGCAATGAGCCCGTAGCGTTTGATTTACCGTCAAAAGACGGCCACACCTGGCGCGTGGGCTTGAGCATTTGCTATGACCTGCGGTTCCCGGAGCTGTACCGCAAGCTGGCGTGCGACCTGCTGCTGGTGCCCAGCGCTTTTACCTACACCACCGGGCAAGCGCATTGGGACGTGCTGCTGCGCGCCCGCGCCATTGAAAACCTGGCTTACGTGCTGGCCGCTGCGCAGGGCGGGCGGCATGAAAATCAACGCCGCACCTGGGGGCATTCGATGGTGGTGGACACCTGGGGGCAGGTTCTGGCACAACTTGCCGAAGGCCCGGGCGTGGTGCTGGCAGACATTGACAAAGCCAGCCTGGCGGCAAAACGCTCGCAGTTGCCCGCCCTGAGCCACCGCCGGTTGTGAAATTTTCGACGCGCGTCCCGGGCCACAAGCGTTTTGTGCTGTGGGCGCTATTGCTTGCGTTGGTGCTGGCCTTGCTGGGTACGCTGGTCTGGCTGGCCGGGCGCTACGAAACCAGCCAGATTGAAAGTCGCCTGGAGCGTGTCGCAGCCGAGTCCGTACTGGACATTCGCAACGGCCTGACGCGCAACGTGCAGAGCTTTCAGGCGCTGCAGCGCAGTGGCCAGACCGTTGACGCATGGTTGCTTACGGCAACTGATTTGCTGCAGAACCGACGCGAGATCATGCGGCTTGAATGGCGCAACGCGGCGCTGGGCGTTTTGGGCTTTGTTGACTCGCCGTACCGGACGCCGGTTTTCGAGCGCATGAGCCGCAGTACCGCGCAGGACGACGTCAGTGTGGCCTGTACAGCGGCGCGCAGGCTCAGTGGTTCTGCCTATTCAAGCAGTTATTTTTTGCCCCAGCCTGATGGTCTGGGCATTGAGGTGCTGGAAATGTGCCTGCCCATCACCGCCGCAGGTCGGCTGGTGGGCTATACCGTCGCCACTTACGCATTGCATGAGGTGCTGGCAGAGCTGGTCAGCAAGCAGTTGGCGCGTGGGCAAAGCCTGTCGTTTACGGAAGCCGACGACACACGACTGGCGCTGTTTGGCGTGCCAAAACCTGGCAACCGCGTGTTTGTGGCGCGCCAGTTACTCGACTTGCCGGGCAACACGCTGGTGCTGCGACTGGAAAGCCGCATTGGCCTGCCAGCGCTATTTCCCAATGTGCTGACGGCACTGGTTACCGCCATGTCGCTGGCTTTGCTGGCAGTGCTTTTTTTGCTGGTGCGCGACACCCGGCGGCGCATCAAAGTTGAAAACGACTTGAGTGAAGCACTGGCTTTCAGAAAAGCGATGGAGGACTCGGTACTGACCGGGTTGCGCGCGCGTGACCTCGCGGGCCGCATCACGTACGTCAACCCAGCCTTTTGCCAAATGGTCGGCATACCCGCCAAAGACTTGCTACACCAGAGCTTTCCATCGCCCTACTGGCCACCTGAACTGGCCGATGCGTATCAGCAGCGCCAAACCATTCGACTGGCAGGCAACAACCTGCCGCGTGAGGGGCATGAGTCGCTCTTCATCAGGCCAGATGGCACGCGCTTTCCGGTGCTCATCATGGAGGCACCCCTCATCAACGCTGTGGGCATACACACCGGCTGGATGAGCGCGATTCTTGACGTGTCTGAGCAGCGCCGAACCGAAGAACTGTCACGCGCCAGTCAGGACCGCCTGCAAGCCACCGCCCGGCTGGCGATGGTCGGCGAGATGGCGTCGCTGCTCAGCCATGAGCTCAATCAGCCGCTGGCGGCGATATCAAGCTACGCCGTCGGGTCGCTGAATTTACTGAACAACCAGCCGCCCAACGCCGAGCTGACCACAGATCTGCAGCTAGCCATCAGCCGCATTGCCGAGCAGGCTGAACGCGCTGGCAAAGTGATCAAAAGCGTGCACGACTTTGTACGCAGGCGTGACCAGCAGCGCGAAGCGGTAACGCCGCGCGCGCTGCTTGACGCGGTCATGCCCCTTGTCAGCCTGCAGGCGCGCAAACTGCAGGTCACGGTGCTGATAGAGGTAGACGCCAATGCGGGCCCCGTGCTGTGCGACCGCACCATGGTTGAGCAGGTGCTGCTGAACCTGGCACGCAACGGCATGCAGGCGATGCAAACACCAGGCACATCTGCGGCACGGGTGCTGACGCTGCGCGTGCGGCCTGCAGCATCCAATGCCGCCAGCGCCTGGGTAGAGTTTGCCGTCATCGACCAGGGCGAAGGCATCCCGCCTGGCGTTGCCAGCCAATTGTTTACGCCGTTTTTCACCACCAAAGACGAGGGCATGGGCTTGGGTTTAAGCTTGTGCCGCACAGTCATTGAGCAGCACGGCGGCTTTTTGGGGTTTGAAGCCGCCCAGCCCCAAGGTACCGTTTTCAGCTTTACATTGCCCGCCCAAACTTGACCTGAACTGACCGGAGAAGTGACCATGCAGCCCAGCCAAGACGCCACGGTTTACATTGTTGATGATGACGCCAGCGTGCGTGACGCTCTGGCCTGGCTGCTGCGTACCCGCCGCCTGCAGAGCGAAATGTTTGACAGCGCAGAAGCCTTTGATGCGCGTGTGTCGTCGGGCTTCGCCGTCACCACACCGTCCTGCGTTCTGCTGGATGTGCGCATGGCTGGTTTGAGCGGTTTGGCCATGTTTGAAAAGCTGATTGCCTACGGGCTGCTGCCCACCCTGCCGGTGATTTTTTTGACGGGCCACGCCGACGTACCGACAGCCGTGGCGGCCGTCAAGCAAGGCGCGTTTGATTTTTGCGAAAAACCGTTTTCAGACAACGCCCTGGTAGACCGCATTGAGCAAGCCTTGGCCCTGTCCGCCAGTGCACTGACCGTCGTGGGTGAAAGCAACAGTTTTCAAGCCCGGTTAGCCAACCTGACCGAGCGCGAAACCTCCGTCATGCAACTGGTGGTCAGCGGCCTGCCCAACAAGCTGGTGGCCGACCAGCTCGACATCAGCGTGCGCACGGTAGAAGTCCACCGTGCCAGAGTGTTCGACAAAATGGGTGTCAAGTCAGCGGTAGAGCTGGCAAATATCATGCGCGACACAGCAAAGTAGTCGCTATTTAATCAGGAGCTGCTTGCGTACGTAATCAATGGGTCGCAGGCACTTTTATTCATAAATTAGCCTGGAAACAGACCAAATTTATGCCGTGCTTGGTTTAGCAAACCTGAAATGTCAGCAAATACATATTAGTGATGTGGGATCCGTTCCCTTGACGTGATTTTTCACGCAGCGGCGTGCGGCAAGAACCCCACAATGCGCCATGCATAAAAATTCTCGCACTGTTTGGGTCGCCATCACGGTTGCTTTTGTTACGGCAGTGGCTGTGCTTCTCGCATTGAATTTTTCAGCAGGTGAGAAAAAAATCAATCAGCAACTGCCACGACTTTATTCAGCCAGCGACCCGCAATTCATGCGCGCCATGGGCGGGCTTTTGGGACACGGCATCGTTGGCGGTAACGAGGTTCAGGAGTTGTTAAACGGTGACCAGATTTTCCCGTCCATGTTGCAGGCCATTCGCAGTGCAACCCAAACAATTACGTTCGAAACGTATATTTATTGGTCCGGCAACATTGGGTCGCAGTTTGCCGATGCACTGGCCGAACGCGCGCGTGCCGGGGTCAAGGTTCACGTGTTGATGGACTGGGTAGGCAGCGGCAAGATGGACGACGCCTTGCTCAACAAAATAAAAGATGCCGGGGTGGATGTGCGCAAATTTCACAAACCGGCCTGGTACAACATCGCCCGCCTTAACAACCGCACGCACCGCAAGCTGCTGGTTGTTGACGGCACAGTGGGCTTCACGGGCGGCGTAGGCATTGCCCCAACGTGGGAGGGCGCGGCACAGGATGCAGACCACTGGCGAGATTCACACTTTCGGGTGGCAGGCCCGGTGGTGTCGCAAATGCAGGCCACCTTCATGGACAACTGGATCAAAGTGTCTGGGCAGGTTTTGCATGGCGAGTCTTATTTTCCGAAGCTGCAACCCGCCGGGACCAGCCTTGCCCAAATGTTTTTCAGCTCGCCCAGCAGTGGCAGCGAAAACATGGCGCTCATGTACCACCTGGCACTAACCGCGGCTGAAAAAACGGTGGACTTGTCGATGGCTTACTTTGTGCCCGACACCTTGAGCCAGCAGATTTTGATGGACGCTGTGCGCCGTGGCGTGCGCGTTCGGCTCATCACGCCAGGGCCGATTACCGACACACAGACCGTTCGGTCAGCATCGCGGCAAACATGGGGCCCGCTGTTAGAAGCGGGGCTGGAGATTTACGAATACCAGCCGACGATGTACCACTGCAAAGTCATGATTGTTGACAACCTCATGGTCTCCGTCGGCTCGACCAACTTCGACAGTCGGTCATTCCGGTTAAACGATGAGGCAAACCTGAATATTTACGACAGCGCCATGGCAACCCGGCAAACAGCAATTTTTGAAGACGACTTGAAAAAGTCGCGGCGCGTGACATTTGAGGAGTGGACAAACCGCCCGCTCAAAGAAAAGGCGAAAGACTGGGTGGCTTCGGTTTTGAGCGCGCAGCTTTGATCAGGCTTTTTTGATTATCTCGTTGACTTGGCCGCTAGCGCCGCCGCGCAGGCTTGCGCGAGTTGTCATAAAAAGTGGCTGGTTTTGAAGCAACCCATTTCACAAATACAGCAATTTCCGGGTGCTGCTTTAATGCCACCCAAGTGCTGAAGTCTTTACCAAGTTCGCGCTCGCTCAGCGTTGCGTGAATTTTTCGGTGGCAGATACGGTGAATCAGTTCCTTGGCCTTGCCGCCGCAGCTTTTAGGCAGCAAGTGATGCTCATCCACGCTGGCACCTGCCACCATTGGTCTGCCGCAGAGCGGGCAGTTTGGCAATGTCAGGGGCTTGGCGTAGCCCAGCGGTTCGGTGCCGCGCAAATTGCGCTTGGAGACCATTTTTTCAGTAGGCCTGACGGCAAGTTAACGCACTGGCCGCGCAGAAAAAAGGATGCGTCTTTTGATCCAGTATCAGTATCTGATCCCGTGCCACCGCGTTGATGGTAAAAAATGCAATGACGATCAGAGTCGCTTTTTCTACCAGTCCAATGATGTCCTTAACGTTCATGTTCGTTGCCCAGGCTTTGTGCGTGTATCTCTTGCTTGGTATTATTTACGAAGCTGTTTTATGAGCCGCGCCTCTCGCCAGATATCCCCTGGCAGCGCAGTTGGCTAATTCAACAAGGCTGATGTTGCGACTGGCCAGATGATTTATGTTTATTTGACAACAGGAACTACTGATGGATGAAGATTTACGTTGCTGCGGGACAGGCACCTGCTTGATCAATGCCGAAGGCATTTGCTGGTGTGGCCAGCGCTGGGACGGTACAAAAATGTGTTTTGCAGACAGCCCTCATAGCAGTGGCACTGCTTCGCTTTCGCTAGACCTGTTCACGCCAGAGTATGTGCAAGCCAAACGAAACATAGCCGCCAAGGCAGGGCTGAAACCGGACTAAATACCAGCCTGATTGGGCTTTAGCGCCGTTTTATATGTTAAAAATGGTTTTTATCCAATGAATACGTGCGCAAACAGCTACTAAAAACAGAGCGTTAGTACGCTGACCTTTTTTGACAACATCTAATTCCATTTCCATACCATTCGTGCACGCGAAGGCGAAGCGATGACAGTACAAACGTACGGCTAGCGAAGCCGACAAAGTGGACGGACGATATGGAAATGGAATAACTTGCAACCCTATTCACCGCACACAATGCCACATAAGTCCAGTGGCACATGGCAAAGTTAGCCTCAAAACACAACAGGCACGACAGCGTTGCCTTGGCAATATTGACAAGCTCACGCAGCGGTGCGTCTTGCGTTTTCAGATGAGCCCAAAAATCGCGTGTGGAGGTCGCCCAGTTCGCATCCGCTTTGTATTGATTGCGAACCGGCTTGGGGCAACCCAGCGCAGGGGCTTGCAGGTGCGCGATGCCATGTACAGACAGCGCCGCGCTGAAAGCCGTCTTTGAAAACCCTTTTTTACGCGACAAAGAAAGCTCGCGTATGTCCACAATGGTTTTCACTTGCGCGGCCTGAAGCCGTGCAATGAACGCGTCAATGGTCAAGCCCTCGCAGCCGATTGTGAAGAGTGCATTTGCATGGTGTTTGCTGCTTTAAATTTTTAGGGTGACCTTAGGCCTGTGCAGCCGCTGCCAAATACACCAAGCTTTGAATAGCCAAAGTTGGCCGCCAGTGCATGTAGTAAAACCGTTGGAGTCTGACACGCGCGATGCACTGGCAAGGCAGATACATGATTAAAAGACCTGACCCTCGGTTTCTCTCATAAAACCACTTCTCAAACTTCTTGTCAGCAGCTGGCCCCGTGGGTATCAGCGCCACAATGCGGCCACCATCACGCAAGTGCAGCGCGGCTTTGGCGATGTGGTCTACAGCTGTCTTGCCAGCCGTGCCAAACGGGGGGTTCATGGCAATGCCATCGTATTTGTTGACAGTGGCGTGGTCTTCAAACGTGCCATCAATGATCCGGTCTTCAGTGGCGTTCATGGCCAATGCCAGACGTGAGCGCAGCGCAAGGCTTGGCTCAATAACTGTCTTGCTGGCCTTTTCTGGAAACCAGCGTGCAATAGCTCCATGCCCGCCGCTTGGCTCCAGCAAGTCCTCACCCGCACGAGCGTCTAGCCACTCCACCATCTTTAGGCCGACCGGTTCCGGCGTGGCGAAGTAGTCCACACCCTCCTGCGCTTTCGTGCGCGCCGTCTTTTTCTGGTTGGCGGCGTACAGCGCTTTGGCCCGGTCAAACTCGGTCAGGGCGTTGTTTGCGGCCTTGTCGCGCTCTTTACCCCCCTTGCCTTCGCCCTCATGGCCTGGCGCGTAGGTGTCGGATTCTTCAAACGACTGAATGAACGAATCTTTCAGCGCCCGGGCTGCTTCGCCCATGCCTAAGTTTTCGGCGGTGCTGGCGCGCGTGGCGATGGTGCTGGCAAACGTCCAGCGCTCCCAGTTGGTGCCAGTGTTTAAGTAGCGCATGATCGCATCGGACTTTTGCCCGGTGCGGTAAATTCGGCCTTCTTGCTGAATGGCCAGCGTGGGCGCGGTCGGCTGGCCCAGGTTGATCAATACCCGCTGGTTCTTGCCGGTGGTGTCGTGCCCGCTCCAGCCCTTGTTTTTGGCAGACTGCACCAGCATGACCAGTGGCCCGGTGGTGTCGTCCTGCATCTGCTTGTAGCGCTTGAGCAAGTCGGCTTTTTTCTCGTCGCCATTGATCAGCAGCACGCCGGGCAACTCACGGCTGAACACCTCGATGGGCGAGCCCATGCTTTCAAAGGGGTAGTTCACCAGGTCGGCAAACTTTTGGTTGAACTCGGTGAGTGCTGCATTGAACTGTGCCACCGACTTGGCCGTCGATCCGTCCGCTGATACGGCGCTGCGGGTGATTTTGAAGGGGTTAAAGCCGCCGCCTTTTTTGTAGTCGTGAAAAACTACCACCTTGCGGCCCATGGCCATATGCGCCTTGACAATCGGCACGACCTCGGTGGCCTTGATGGCTTCGAGCAGGTAACGCTTTTGCAGATACTCAAACTGCTTGTTGATGACGCCTGCAAGGTTGCTGAAACCGCTGTCGTCCTTGGTTGCGTTCTGGCGCTGTTCATTGAGGTAAGCCAATGCCTCATCAATGCGGTTGCCAATGGCAGACTGCACCAGCACAAAGCGCCGGTCATAGTCGGGCGCCACGTCCAACAGACGCCCGGACAGTGCGCCGGACTTTTTCATCTCACCATTCCACATGCGCTGCAGCAGCCCGGCGTCAACGTCTGCGCCTGGCTTGTTGAGCTTGTTGGTACGCATGGTGTATCCGAATCGCGTCTGAAAGTAGTATTCACGGGGGCTTGGCTGGTTGTAGTTGAGCCCGGCTCGGTTTTCGTCAAACGGGTAGCCGTCCTTGTAGTCAAACAGATAGCCGTTGGCCCAGTCAATGGTTTTTTCGTAGGCAAAAGGGGTGGCAGACAGTGCGGCCAGTCGCGGGCGTGCGGCCCCCTGGCTGTCCTTGACCTGTTGCCTGATAGCGATTTTTGACAGGCTTAACTTGGCATCCAGCTTGCTAAGCTGCTCGGCAAGGCGGGCGTTTGTTTTGGCAAGTGCAGCCTTGGCGATGACGTTCACGCCCTCTGCATTGGCTGCGGCATCGTTGGCGGCTATCTCAGATCGCAACGAAGAAGCAGCGTCGATGTCGCTGTGGTTAAGCACAGAGTGGCGTGTTCCCGCACCGTCCGGGTGCAAGGTAATCGCCCGCATGTTGCGCAGGTAGCTGGTTTCGTCGCCTTCTGCTGACTGCATGAGTGTGTGCGCTTCATCCGCCACTACCAAATCCCAGTTACGGGTAGCCAATTGGTCGTTATCGCCCAGGTTGGCATAGCTAGTGATCACAATACCAGTACCCGCGTCTTTTGTGCTGGTCAGGGCCGTGATGTTCAAACCCAGCACGCGGCCAGACTGCATCCAGTCAGACGCTATCTTGTCATCAGGTACAACAATCAGGGTGTTGGACTTGCCTTGCTGCTCGAAGCGCTTGGTGATGCCTAGGCCCACAAACGTCTTGCCCGTGCCAGTGCCGTTGGTAAACAGCATGCCGTAGCCGTCAGGCTTGGCAAACCGTTGTTCGGCGGCCAAAACATCGGTATCTTGGCCTGGCAGCAGCTGGGGCAGCGTAGTGCGGATGTTGTCCAGATTGGCTGGTATGACCGCGACCTTATCGGCACGGACCCGCTCAACGCTGGCTTTTAGCCCTGCATTGCCTTTGTCAGCAACTGCGACAACTTCGCTTGCTGCGATAGATTCAAGCGGTATTCCTTCGATGCCAGAATCACCGCCTCGTTCACTGAAATCACTTCCGGCAGTGACGCCCTCAAGCTCGGACGGCTGGTTTCCAGCAGGTACTGGCTGATCGCCTCTGTCTCCTGCAACAGGGGCGCTACCAAACGGTACGCCAGCACCGTCTTGTTGTCCGCCCCTTGTGCCTCGGCTGGCTGGTCCACCATCTTGTCCAATTGCGCTGGGAGCTGCCCCGGTGTCAGCCGGAACAGTGTCGCCCACGGCTGGCTGAGCGGCTGGCTCTGCGCTATCTCGTTCCACACTGCTGTCGGCACTTGGTACATTGGGTTCCTCGTTGGGTTGATTGTCGGCTTTTGCCGTGTGGTTTTCAATCTCTAATTTGGTTTCAACGTCAATCACCGCGCGCTTTGTGTCGGTGCCTGGCTTGCCGCCCGCCATGGCGATGTAAGAACCCTGAAGCTGATCGAGTGTCAGCGCGTCGGCCACCTCCGCGCCCAGCGCGCCCCTGATCTGGTCAAGTGCAAATTTGGCGGCGTCCTTGAACTTGGCATAACCCAGCCGGAAAGCCGCGTCCAGCACGCGGGTGAGCACCGGCAGCAGCTTTTGTTCCTGCTCTGGCGTCAGGTTGGCTTTGAAAGGCTTGCTGAAAATGTCGCCCAGGTCGGCAAGCGCGTTGTTCAGGTCGGCTTTGGCACGCAACTCGGCGGCGCTCGGTGTGGGCTTGGCTGGTTTGGCTTGGACGGCGGGCTCGTCAAACATGCCGCCTTGCCCACTCAGGTTCTGCTCGGCATTACCACCCAGCTCAAAGGTGTCGGCAGCGGCTTCTGACGCTTTGGCAATGTCCTTGCGTTCATCAGTCTTGCGCAGGCGCTCTTGTTCAGCTTTGCGTTGGGATGCGTTAGCCTTTTCGCCGTCAGTAGCGCGCTGCTGCTGGTCTAGGATGTCGGCTTTTGTGGGAGCAGTTAAACCGCTTGCTTGGCTTCCGCTTCCCGAATCTTCGCCCGGCGTGCTGACTCGTCCGCTATCACTTTGCGCGCCCGGTCGGGTGGCAACTTCAGCAGTGACACCAGGGCCTTGGCTATCGCTTTGCGGCTCTCTGGATTGGTCGGCAATGGCACTTTGATACTCCTGTTCGGTGAAACCCATGGCCAAGAAAGCGTCTTCTCGGCTGCCGTCGCTTTGGCTGATACTGGCTGGGTAATCCAGCATGGCGGATTCGTAGGCATCAGCGGCGTCTGCAAATTCATTATCGTCCAGCGCCTGCTGATCGGCAATCGCTTCCTGCTCGGCATCGTAGTCCTTGCGGCGCTGCTCAGCTTCCTGTTCGGCCATGCGCTCCGTGCCCTCGGGCGTGTATTGTGGATTGGTCAGGCTGCGTTTGATGCTATTGCGCGCGGCTTGCTGGTCTTCTTCCTGGATGTAGCCTTCTTCGTACAGATACTCGGTGGCTTGCTCGATGCTCAGGCCATTGCCTTGGCTGGCAAACAGGAAACGGTTGCCGATGCGGACATTACCCTCCATGCCCATGTCTGACCGCTCGCTTGGGGCTAGGCCACCCTTGCGGGCAATAAATGCGTGTGCAGCAATAGGTTCGTTGGCGGGCTCTGTGTTCGGATTGCGCAGGTTTCTGGCGCTCCTGTCCTCGGCAGCCAATTGCGCCGGTGTTTTTTCAGCCAAGGCATAGCCGCCCTCAACCCGCACCACGCGCATGACGGGCTGCAGGGCTTTGGCTTTTTTGGCGTCCCTGTTTGTTTTGTAGGGCTTGCCGCCACGGTGCATCGGTACGTTGTCACGGCCCAAGCGAATGTCAGCGGCTGGGGTTTCGTCCATCGCCGTTTCCAATTCGGCAATGGTGGCCTTGACGCGCTCGATCTGGCCGTCAATGTCAGCGCGCTTGCTGCTGCGTGTCAGCTTTCGCTTTGTTTGCAGGTCAACCAATCCAGCGCGGGCGTCCGCCAGGTCTTTGGTGAAGTCAGGCGCTACGTTTTCAGGATCTGCTTGCACCCGTATCGATTGGTCTACAGGCTGATTTGATGCTCTTTTTTCGATCTCTTTTGCCAGCTTGGGTGTGCGCTTGTGGTCCGGGCCGTAGTAGTCCTGCAATGCCGTCAGTTCAACATCGCTCATGTCGGGAACCAGCTTGACGGTAGCGGCTTTGATGTCAACGGCTGCTACGCTGGTTTGGCTGGACGTCTCTGGCGGTTTGACTTGGACGGCTTGGTCGGTTTGCGCATTCGTTGGGCTTTCTGTGGTAGGTTTTGCTATTATTTGTGGAGCTACTGACTCTTGCTTTACTTCGGCTGCGGCTGCTTTTTGCTTGCCAGTTGCAGCCTCAAAAATAGCCTTTGCTTTTTTTGTGTCGGCGGCGCGGGTCACGGTGTCCGCATCATTTTCATAGCGCGCCTGAATCTTTTGCAGGCTACGCTGATAGATTGATTCCGGGCTTAGGGCGTTAGGTTTGGCTACCCTAGCGGTATCTACTGCTGTCTTTTCTTTTGCTGTTTCGTACTTGGTCAGTTGTTTTTGCCGTTTGGCTACTTCTAATTTAAGAGATTCAATGCTTTTGTCTGCAACAGAAAAGCCTTTTTCTACAATCATGCGGCGCGTCAACTCACGCGAAGGGCCACCACCCATTTGATCAATAACCGCCATTACCTCGTTGGTTTTGGCATCTATTTCGGCCTCCCTGCGTACTACCCGCACGACCGGTGCTACCCCAGTGGCTTCCACTCCGGCACTTCCTCCCTCGGCTCCGGCTGCGGTGGTTCCGGCTTCATCAGGCGCTCCAGCTTCTGGCGCTTGACTTGTCGGGGTTTCGGTTTTGGCTTCGACTCTTGGCGTACTGTCTTGGACACTGGCTACTCCTTGTCGAACAACATAGCCACCCGTCACGGGCACAACCGTATGGCCGGGTGCGGTCTTGTTGGCTTTGTTCGCTTGAATGGTGGCCAGGCCTTTTTCTTTGGGGCCAAATATGCCGCCTGCCTTTTTCAGCAAGTCGCCTTCCAGCACACCGGCTGACTTAAGTTTTTGCTGCTGTTCGTACAGCTCTGCAGCGGGGTAGTCTGGACTGCCCTTGATGGCAAGCCCATAGCCGCCATCAGGCATGGGCAGGGGAAGCGCCTGTATGCGCGTGCCGCCTGATTGCCGCTGTGCTGATATGTACAGCGGCCGGGGTCAGGTCTTTTAAAATCACATCACTCTCCGCTGATTTCATAATTTTCCCCCGAATTTCGCATCGCCCCCCGGCCCCAATCACCAACCTCTGCGTAGCCCGAGCCGCCTCCTGCTCGTCCTCACCCGCAGCGGGCATATGCCCCACACCCGGCAGCGCCACCACGGGGAACTCCAGGCCTTTGCTGACCTTCATGTCATCACTCATCATCCAAGTCCCCTAACAACAACCCACGCCGCGCCAACCGTTCCCGCGCCTCAAGCAATGCTGCATGCAGCTTTTGCTCCAGCTCCGCTTTGGGTGGCAGTTCGGTTCAGTACTCGGCAACGGTGATGCGGTCTTTGTGCATTTGCAGCAGCTCCACCTGTTCGCGGCTGGATTCGGCGCACAGGATGAGGCCGATGGGGGCTTCTTCGCCAGGCTGGCGCTCGTGTTTGGGTTGGACGCTCACGGTGCCTTCCGTCCTTTGGTCAACGTGCTGGCCTTGGGTGTCTTTTTATCCTCATGCGTCATAAACCCAATGGGCCGTTTGGGCGGCTCCGGTGGTGCAGTCAGCTCACGCACCGCGTCCAGCAGTTGGCGCAATTGCAGCCGGGTGTTTCGGCTGAAGTTGTCGTGCGACATTTCTAGCGATTCGGTCTTCATCTCCAGCTCAGCCAGGCGCTTGGCAATATCTGCATTGGCAGCGAGTGCCTGGCGCAACTGCACAAACGCCCGCACAACGTAAATCCCCATCTCAACCGCTTGGCTTGATGCCAGCACATTGGCTGCCTGAATTGCTCCGTGCTCGGTAAACGCAGAAGGCAACGCCTTGGAGAATTTCAGATTTTGGAGGTGGTCGCAATTTGCGACCACCTCGGTTTTCTCATCAGCCGTAAGCTGAAAGAGGAAATCGCTGGGAAAGCGGTCCCGGTTACGTTTGACCTGCTCATTAAGCCGCTTGGTCTGTACCCCGTACAGTGCAGCCAAGTCCACATCCAGCATGACTCGCAGGCCGCGAATCACTTGGATACGGCTTTCAATACGCGGTACCAGTAGTGTGTTGTTCGTAATCATGGTCCTGGCCTTTTGATGTTCCTAGCCTTGCCCCAAATCCGCAGCCGCCACATAGAACACCCGCGCAGCCGCCAGCAACGCTGCGTGCAGTGCCTTGTGTACTAATTCACTCATGTCCCACCATGCCTTTCCTCCCAGGCAGCAAACACCAACGGCCTGATACCAAACCGCACCGCATTGCCGGGGTGCAGGGCAGCAAACTCTTGCAGCACCAGTTGGGTGAAGTGGGCCTTATCTAGCGCAGCAACCGTAGGCGGCAGTCTGGCATTCACGTTGGCAAGGGTCGCAGCCTCGTCGTTTTGAATAATGGCTGCCACCACGTCGCTCAAGGCCTGCCGATAACGCAAGCGAAAAATATCGGGCGGCACCAGGCTTTGCTTGACTGCCACGTATTGCTGGCATGAGCGCTCGTAGGCCCACACAAACACGTCACGCAGCAGCTCGACGCGGTTGAGTTCGTACACCCCAATCATCGCGTCCACATAGGCCTGTTGCGGCACGTCAATAAAGGACAACGGGCACAGATTGTGGCGAATGAGCGGTATGTTGGCCGCCAGTCTTGAGACTCGTTTGTTCACGTCTTCAAACGGCTGCAAGTAGGGCAAATGCACCATCAGAAAAAAAGCCTGCTCAAACGGGTCGGCAATTTCTGCCGCCATTTGCATGACGATGCCAAACAGTTCCTCCAGCCGCTGCGGCAAGGCCACCGGCAAATACACGCTGCCGCCAATGTCTACCGCACGCCTGCGAAGGCGGCCCACTGCTGTGGGGTCGGCCATCAAACCATCTGACAAAAATGCATGCAGTGCGACGATGCAATCAGGTGTTACCTGCGCACGGCTTGGGTCAAGCACCAGGTATTCGATGGCCTGTTTGTGATTCAGGATCATCTGTGTTTCAAGCGCGTTTTTGCCTTCGGCGGCTTGGCCGAATTCAATAAGCCGCTCGGTGTCGAGTCGGCTGTAGGTGTTGCCCTCCAGCAGGGAGGAGGCCCAAGACAGGTCAATCAGCAAGCGGTTCAGAATGTCGCGCGCAAAGGTGCCCGCCGGTGTTTGCTCTGTGCGCGCTCTGCCCATGGCGTGCAACTGGTCCCGCAAACTTGGGCGGAGATAGGCGGTGTGATTGGGGTGGTATTGCTCGAGAAACGCCAAACGGTAGCCCACTGGCGCACGCATGGCACGCGGCTGGCGCACGAGGGCTTTGATCTCTTCACCTTCCGGCGACGTAGGCACGTAAACCTCGCCAGTAGCCTGCAACGTGGGCAGCGGTGTGTGGATGGCAGCGGACCCCCGGTTAGCCTGTGCGGCACACACGTACCGCACCGCCCGGGCCTCGCCCAGCATTTGAATCCGGCCTTGCTTGGCCAACAAGGCCAATCGGCGCTGCAAGGTGCGGCGCGTCAAGCGGTTGCCCTGCAACTTGGCGATAGCATCAATCCCCAGGCCGTCGGCTTGCGCAGCAATCAGCGCCACCAGTTGGTCCAGCTCAGTTGGGGGGGTGATGCTTGGCATGTGCGCAGGTTTTGGTTCGTAGGCTGAAAGTATCGTGCCATTTAAAGTGGCGCGCAAGGAGTATTGCGACACAAAAGTGGCGCGATTATGTTGTCATGATCCGAGCCTCTTTCCAAATCCACCAAATCCCCCATCCCCACCCACCCCAATCACCAGCTTGTGCGTAGCCCGCGTTGCTGCCACATAAAACACCCGAGCGGCTTCGGCTTCATCCTCACCCTTCGCAGGCATGTGCCCCACACCCGGCAGCGCGACGACAGGAAACTCCAGGCCTTTGCTGACCCGCATGGTCATGATTTGTATGGCGTTTGCGCTGGGGTTGTAGTCGCCTGAGCGTTTGCGCACATTGAAGGGCAGCCTGCGTTGGTGCAGTGCATCTGCGCAGGTGTCCATCGTTTTCCAGTCAGCGCACAAGATGGCCATGTCGCCCCAGGCGTGGCCTTCTTTGTGGGCGCTGCTTAGTTGGTCGGCAATCGCAAATGCTTCATCGCACAGGCTGGGCAGTTTGATGATGATGGGCGCTTGCCCGTCGCGGCCGCAGCTGATGGGTTTTAGCAGGGGTATGCCGTCGTCGTCTTTGTCGTCGGCTGTCAGCAGGTCAGCGGCAATCAGGCTGGCGATTTGCAAGATTTGCCTTGTGTTGCGGTAGTTGATCCGCAAAATGACAGAACGAGCTCCGACGGCGTTGATACCAACGCTTTTCAACGAAAACTTCAGACGCGTATTTTTATAAATGTTTTGTGCGTCGTCATACAGCAGCAGAAGGTTGTTAGTGGCGGGGTCAACGATTTGAGTAATCAGCTTAAGCCACTCAGGTGCAAAGTCGTGGCCTTCATCTATCAGCACGGCCTGATACTGACCGCTTGGGATTTGTTTGCGGTCAACCGCGCGAATGACGTTGTTAACCATTTCGTCGCGGTCGAGCTGCGGCAGTGACATGATGCCGCCGAATGAGTGAGGAAACATGCTCCACAAGCGCTGCTGAAACTGCTCGACGTCAGCGGTGTCAAGCATTTCGTCTTTGCAAATCACGTAGTCCGCTGCAATGGCATCGCCCAGCCCGTTATCGTCAAACTGCTTGCGCGTGATGCGGGTGAACACCACGCCGTGCCCCCACGGGAAAGCCAGCTTGCCCTGGTGCGGCCCACTTTGATGGATAAGCTGTGGGTCACGCTGCAGCGCATTGATGACTTGAATCGCGCAGTGCCGGGCTTGCTCGAGCGGGTTGATAACGACTTTAATCTTGCCGTGAACGAGCAAATCACAGGCATAGCGGCTCATTTGCTTGATGGTTTCCAGATACCAGTCTTTGGTCTCCAGAATCAAGATGCCGCGCCGCGGGTGCATGACGACAAAATCAGGACGCGACTGCTTGGGGCCGACGGGTACGTCGTACCAAAGCATGTAACCGTCATCGAGTTTTTGCTCCAAGCGCTCGGCCAGGCGGCGCTCGCCTGTGGTCTCGAAAGAGCAGCTACCGATTGCAGGAATAAGAGTCGCCATGTAGCGGCCACCGCCCGTAAAAATTTGTTACGCCATCATGCCGTAAAACACCTGTATGGGTATAGGTAAATATTCACCTTTTTCAGGTGCGGGCACTGGATTCCCGTCTTCGCGGGAATGACGGGTGGATTGAGGTGGTTTATAGGCCATTTTGAGCTGAAAATCGGCTTTTTAGGGGTCAAATCGGACTGTAGCCCAATGAATACGGGCGCAAGCAGCTATGAATTAAATAGTGTTAAAACCACTCACTAGAACCCAGCAACGAGCGATGCACTACCAAAATACCGTCGTAGCAAACCCCGCGAATGCTGCGTCGCTAATCACATGAAATGGCTATTCCGCCACATCGCCCTGTCATTTAGCCCCAAGCTGCCAACTCTGCATCTGGTAGTGGCTCGAAAAATGCACTACCCACTTTGCCCCGCCCAGCAAGCCGCCCAGGCCGCCGTTTCTTGATGACTGGCACTACAGGATTCAAACTATTCTTTGCTTTATGTGTTTTTTTCATCGCTGCCGTCCTTCAACTCCCCATTCTTGCGGCCTGAAAACATCGTCCACCAGACGATGAATATCAATATCAGCAGCGCGCCCAGCGCTTCAAGCAACAATAAGGTCATGACGCACATCCCAACATGGTTTCAAAAACGGTTTCAAACGGCTGCCATTATCGTCAGCGGGTTGGCTTTGGCGGCTTGCACGGTTACTCCGCAGTTGACGCTGCCGCCTGCACAGCCTGCGCAAGCTGAGCCGCCCACCAGCACGCGCCGCCCTGACGACAACGGTGTGTTGCCGCCCGTCCTTTTGCCCACAATAGTGCAAGCCAAAAGCCGCTGGGTGCCAGTGCGCTGGGCTGACTTGCCGGGGTTTGAAGACGACAAGCTGCATGAAGCCTGGAACGCCTGGCTAAAGAGCTGTGAGCGGCCTGGCACCACCTTTGCTGCGCTGTGCGCTGATGCGCGGCGCTTGAGCATTGCGTCTGATGCAGAGCAGCGCGCCTGGATGCAATCGCGGCTGCAGCCTTACCGGGTTGAATCCATCCAAGGCAGCGCCGATGGGCTGCTGACCAGTTATTTTGAGCCGCTGCTAAAAGCCAGCCGCCTGCCCGGCAATGGTTATGACGTGCCGCTGTATAAAACGCCTCTAGGCCTTGGCAGCCGCAAACCGTGGTTTACCCGGCAAGAAATGGACGCACTGCCTGAGGCGCAAGCTGCACTCAAAGGCCGGGAGATTGCTTACCTGGCCGACCCGATTGATGTGCTACTGCTGCACATTCAGGGCTCGGGGCGTTTGAGCATCACTGAGCCGAATGGCACGCAGCGCATCATTCGCGTGGCGTTTGCGGGTACCAACGACCAGCCCTACCGCAGCGTTAACCAGTGGCTCTTGACGCAGGGCGTGACCAAAATCAACCCCTGGCCTGACGCCACCAAAGCATGGGCCGTGCAAAACCCGCAGCGCGTGCAGCAACTGCTGTGGAGCAACCCGCGCTACGTGTTTTTTAGAGAAGAAGCCTTGAGCGACCTGGACGCCGCCTTTGGCCCCAAAGGCGCGCAGGGCGTGCCGCTGACACAGGGCAGATCCATTGCGGTAGACCCCGGCAGCATTCCGTACGGCACACCGGTGTACATGGCTTCGCGCGGTGTGGCGGGCAACCTGCAAAAGCTGGTGTTTGCGCAAGACACCGGCAGCGCCATCGTTGGTGCGGTGCGGGCGGACTATTTTGCGGGCACGGGCCAAGAGGCAGGCGAGTTTGCGGCTAAAGTCAACCAGCCGCTCAAGCTGTGGGTACTGTGGCCCAAGTGATCCAGCACCAGTAAATGCTGCCAATATAATAGCAGCTTACGCCCGTAATTATTGGGCTGCAGACATTAAATATTATCAAAACCCCACAACCTGTTCAACATCATGAAAATCGACAAAAACACCGCCGTTACGCTGCAATTCAAAGTCACCGACCTGCAAGGCAAACTGATTGAAGACGGTAAAGAGCCCAGCGTGTATTTGCACGGCGGCTACGGCAACACGCTGCCGAAAATCGAAGAGGCACTTGAAGGAAAAGAAAGCGGCTACCAGGTCACGCTAGAGCTGCAACCCGCAGACGCCTTTGGCGCGTATGACGACGGCCTGCTGCGCAGCCTGCCCAAAAAGCAGTTCCCGCCCGGTGTCAAAGTCGGCGGCCAGCTAGAAGGCCACGGCGAAGACGGCAAGATGATGGTCTTCAACGTCATGAAAATCAAGGGCGACACCGTGCTGCTGGACGGCAACCACGCCCTGGCAGGCAAGGCACTGCGATTTGCCATCAAAGTCATTAGCGTGCGCGAAGCAAGTGAAGAAGAAATCGCCCACCAGCATGTGCATGGCGAGCATGGGCATAACCATTGACGGGTTGATGTTGGGTTGAGAGTGGTGCGGATTGCTATTAATAAAGTAGCATCTTGCGCTAGTATTCATTGGGCTAGAGGTCGATTTAGTACCTGAAAATCGCCTTCTTTAGCTTAAAACGGCGCAAAAAACACCACAAACCATTCGTCATTGCCGCGAAGGCGGGAATCCAGTCCCCGCACCGGAAAAAGGTGAATATTTACATAGACCCGACCAGCTGTTTTACGGCATGATGACGTAACAAATCTTTACGCGCGGTGGCTGATAGGTGTCAACTCTTGTTTCTTCAATTGGCAGCTGCACAGCACGCAAACCGTGCAGTGTGCGTAAGCGCTCAGGCGACTACAAGCCAAGTGCGGACGCAATACAAATCATGACGATGAAAGTCAGCAAAGGTTTGGAGTTCCCCCTCATCGCGCTACCGGGTGTGGGACATATACCGGCTGCGGGTGAAGATGAGCAGGAGGCGGCTCGGGTGTTTTATGTCGCGGCTACGCGGGCTAGGCAGAGGTTGGTGATTAGGGTGGGGCGGCGCAGGGTATGGGCAGCAGTTAACGTCTCAAAGCTTCTTAATACATGATTGAAAGACCTGACCCCAAAGTTTTCACTATTGAAAGACCTGACCCCAAAGTTTTCACTCAAAGTTTTCACTACCGGGTGCGGGACATGTACCTGCTGCGGGTGAAGATGAGCAGGAAGCGGCTCGGGTGTTTTATGTGGCGGCTACGCGGGCTAGGCAGAGGTTGGTGATTAGGGTGGGGCGGCGCAGGGTGTGGGCAGCAGTTAACGTCTCAAAGCTTCTTAATACATGATTGAAAGACCTCGTATATTCAAAGCGCCAGCCAGTTAAGCTGTAAAAGCTTGATTGAACAGGCTGGGTCGGGAGAGGCTGACAAGACTTTGAGTTCTCA
>JAYURC010000023.1:0-2038 GCA_043756405.1 Polaromonas sp. | reverse complement strand
ACCAAAGCTCACGGCTTCAATCTGTGCATCACTCACACCGAGCAACTCGAGTGCCCGCCGAACGGCCTCCGCACGTTTTTGACCCAGCGCCAAGTTGTACTCACGCCCACCGCGCTCATCCGTGTGGCCTTCAACGGCAACCCTGCGATTTTTATCCGCTTTGATGTACCGGGCGTGTGCCTCGACAACGGGTTGAAATTCAGACTTGATCACGAAGCTGTCATAGTCAAAGTAGATGGTTTTGGCCCCTGCCAAAACGGCGCCGTCTTGCATTGATTTGCCAAGATCAACTTGCGTTACACCGCTCTTGGCCACTGAATTGGCATTGGCCGCAGCAGCTTCCGCCGCACTCTGTGAAATAGGTGTTCCTGATTTATCTTCGACCGGCACGCCGTCCAGCTTGGACGCGGTGCCACAACCTGCCAATATGACCGTCAAACCGAACCCCACCGCGCACAACAATCGCTTCATCAAGTTACCCCTCTATGGTCAAAATTAGCTTTAATTACTTCTGAAACGGACCCCAGTCCGGCTCACGAATGTCGCCACCGGGCCCTGACAGCCGTGCTCGAATTTTGCCGTCGATGGTGGTAGTCATCAGCGCCTCGCGACCTTGGTAAGAGGTTGCATAGGCAATCAAACGACTATTCGGGGCAAAGCTAGGGCTCTCGTCTGACTCGGTGTCTGTGACCGCAGAGATGTTGCCTGTGGTGAGCTCCATCACATGCAGCTTGAATGCCCCATTGATGCGGGAGACGTACGCCATCCAACGCCCATCAGGACTCAAGGCTGGGGAGATGTTGTAAGTGCCGTTAAACGTCACACGCTCTGGATTTGAACCCAAAGCGCTCATTCTGTAAATTTGAGGTGCGCCTCCACGATCACTCACAAAGTAGATACTCTTGCCATCTGAAGAATACGCCGGCTCGGTGTCAATACTGCTGGACTGTGCAAGTCGACGTGGCTCACCACCGTTGGCGTCAATTGAATACAACTGCGAACCACCGTCGCGACTCAATGTAACCGCCAAGGTTCGTCCATCAGGGGCCCAAGCCGGAGCACTGTTTGACCCTCTGAAATTGGCGATCAAGCGTCGCTTACCGGTAGCGACATCATGCACATAGACCACGGGCTTGCGTGACTCGAAAGACACATAGGCCAACTGAGACCCAGTCGGCGACCAAGCCGGGGAAATGATAGGTTCTGGGCTAACCAAGGCCGTTTGAGCATTTTCACCGTCAGCATCAGCTACCCACAGGTTGTAGCGTGATGAGGCCTTGGTAACGTAAGCGATGCGCGTTGAAAAAATGCCTTTGTCACCTGTTAATTTTTCGTAAACAAGGTCGGCCACACGATGCGCGGCCAGTCGCAAATCCGCCTGCGTGACGGCGTAACTCTGTCCACCCAGGTCTTGCCCGCGAACCACATCCCACAGCCGAAATCGAACATCAAACCGACCATCGGCTAAACGAGTCACACTGCCTGTGACCAATGAGTCAGCGCCCTTTTGCCGCCAAACTGAACCATCTGGGCGAGCATTTTCGTCCAGCGCAATGCCAGCTGTATCGATGCCACGAAATTGCCCGCTTCGCCCCAGGTCAGCCTGCACAATTGCCGCAATTTTTTGCGGCGCGGCGTCTTCCCCCCTAAACGCTGCCACAGCGATAGGCAGCTGGGTCAAACCAACACCAGACACTTCCACGCGAAATTGCGCCATCGCGCTCAACCCCGCACTGCAAAGCAAAAAACCTAAAAAAACGCGCCTGATCATTGATTCATTATCCAAGTCTTGTAATGACAGCATCGTCATTGATGCGTACCTGAGAATAACCCAAGGTCGCACGGATGATGGCTGTCGTTACTCTTTGCGACACAACATTTGCGTTGCTTGACTCACCAGCCCGGCTTGATTCTTTATGCCATAGGTGGTAGACATCAGTGGCACAAAAGCCATTTTTACGGGCTATGCCAGCATGGTGGAGGCGCAGTACAAAGTCTGCATCTTCGTGGCCCCAACCGACGAAGGACTCGTCAAAAC
>JAYURC010000022.1:0-2052 GCA_043756405.1 Polaromonas sp. | reverse complement strand
CATCTGCTCATCCTGAATGCCAAAAGTCCAGCTGGGCACTTGCCAGCCTGGGTTGGCAATAGGCGTGTAGGGGAAGGCCTGACCGACGATGGCCACCGAGATGCCATTCATTTCCTTGATCACGTAGGGTTTGAACACCGGATCTTCAAAGTCTTTGGTCTTGACGTTTTGCGCAACGAAATCTATCTTGCCAGCAAAGTCCTTTTCAATAATCTCTTTAACGCGCTCTTCACCATAAGTAAATTCCCAATGCGCCGTCATCACGTTCACACCCAACAGTTTGCAGGCATCCACCATGTCTTGCGCGTTGGTCCACAGGCTGGTGGCGCTTCCCTGCCAGGTGTCACCCCCATCAAGCAACAAGGCACCAGGGCGGCTGGCACGCAACTGTTTGACCAAAGTGGACAGATGGGCAAAACCGCCCACCTTGCCGTACTGTCTGGCACTTTTTTCAAAGTCTACGTAGGTGTGCGCGTGTGCTAACGGACTGCCCGCTTTGAGCGCAGCAAATTTGATCAAATGCTCACCCACCAAATGCGGCACCTTGCCACGCATGCCCGCTACGCCCAGGTTCACATTAGGTTCGCGAAAATAAATGGGCAATAACTGCGCATGGCAGTCGGTCATGTGCAGTAAATGCACGTTGCCCGTTTTAGGCACGTTGTAAAGATTTTCAGCCTCTTTGGCGCTGGCCTCGCGCATCAATGGGAAACCAGCAACGGCAGCAGCAGTCAGGACAGAAGAAAACTCACGGCGAGACAGGTTCATGGCAGCCTTTATAAAATTTAAACACTATTAATTTGATAGCTGCTCGCGCATGTATCTATTGGTCTAGAGGCCAATTTGTTGCCTAAAAGCCAAAAGCAGCGTTCAAACGCTGCTTTGACCCTTTTTACTGGTTAACGGGTGATTTAGGGTCCAGCAGCAACGCCATCACGTCTTTGAGCTGCTCGACCGTCAAGATATTGGCATGGCCAAAGCGTGGCATGCCTGAACATGCGTTGTAGGCCTTGCTGTTCCACAGCTTGCCCCATGTGTAGTCAACAATCGGCTTACTGGCCACGGCTGTTGGGTCAGTCACGCCGCGCAATTTGCCGTAGTTGTACAGGCTGGGGCCGATGGAGCCGTAAGACACTTCGGCCTTGCTGAGCTGGTGACAGTTGTAGCAACTGCCGCCGTTGGCTGCGGTCGCGCTGTCTGTCCAGGTCAGGCCGCGGCCGTTTTGGGCGATTCTTTCACCCTCAACCCAGTTGCCAATCAGTTGGCCATCAGCCGGAAATTTGACGGTCTGCAGATTGGCCGTCTCAATTGCCTTGCCCAGCATGTCGTCCAGCGCTGCGCCTTCAGAGTCCGAGCAAAACTGGTTGGAGGCGTCGAGCTGCAGCCTGTCAAGCTTGGCAATGCCCTCGTCGCGGAACGAGCTTTTCAACACCTGCTGGGTGGCTTCGTCCACTTCGGCAGCGCTTGGTGACATGGCGCAACCTGCTGTCAAGACGGTGGCTGCCAGCGCTGCGGCCAGAGCAACAGTTTTTTTATAGTTTGATTTTTTGTGGTTTGTCATCATGGTCAATCCAATCAGCGCTTCAAGGCCGGGGCAGTCGATGCACCGCCCTTGGCGTTCACACCCATGTACACACCCAGCGCAACCGTCGCGTCCGATGCATAACCCGGGAACGGAAAGCGCTGCTGACGGTAGCAGTCGTTCAGGCGGCGTTGCATGCTCCAGAGCTCACCTCCGGACACGCGGTAAGCAGGCCAGGCACCAAAGCCAAGGCTGGCACCGGGTTGCTTGGTCAGATTGGGCAGATCCTGAAGGCGCACGCGCTTGTTGTCTTCACTGTGGCAGGAGGCGCATGAAAAATCCATCGGCCCGCCGCGCAGGTAAAACACTTTTTTTCCGACTTCATACATCAGCTTTTCCTGTGCATGGGTTTGAGGCACATTGAACTTCATGTCTTTTGACTCAGCCGAGATGTAAGCCACCAGGGACTCGATGTTTTTCTGCTCGCCATCACCAAAACGGGTTTTGGCAATCTCGCCAGCGTTGAAACA
>JAYURC010000021.1:0-31357 GCA_043756405.1 Polaromonas sp. | reverse complement strand
CGGTGAAGTAAATATTTTCCGTTCGGGCTGAGCCTGTCGAAGCCGGGGTCGCACAAGGGGAACCCTTCGACAAGCTCAGGGCGAACGGTTCATAGTTCATAAGGCCGGTTCAATAGGCAGCTTTTTGCAAACTTATAAATTCATTGCCGCCACTTGCATTGACAAGTCATGGAGCTTGGCCTTGCCTGAATAGTATCGGTCAAGTCGCCATTCTTTCAGGATGTCGATGGCCAGGTTGAAGTTGTCATAGTTCAACTTGTACAAAGCCGCCAAATCAAACTTTTCTTCTGATTCCAGTGCGAGCACCAGAGCGGCCAGTGTTTTTGCCGCATCGGTATGGGGGTTTGCTTCGATCAGTCGGCGTGCTTTTTTTATTTCGTTCATCAGGACGTTCCTTTAAAAGCTAAGTTAATCGCGAAAACTGTTGTTGTGTACGCGGTGAACGCGCACAAAAAAACAAAATTATGTCGTTGGCGCGTCATTTTTGTCTATCGTTCGCAACCTAACTGGCAAAAAATAGTTGCTTGCTGTCTGCTAACAATGGAAAAATGCCGTGGGTTGCCGTGACCAGCGGGCATGCAGTCTGTCACTGGCAGGTCATATGCGCTGCTTAGCATCCTTGTTGCCCGAGCTGGCCAACCATTACCGCGACCAACTGCGCGGCGCCAAAGACCGTACCTCGATGCTGGCGATTGCCAGTGACATCATCATCAATGTTGAAGAAATTGCGGGACCCGACCGAGCTGACGGCTTGAGCGAACGGCTCGCCATGATGCTGCCGCCGGAGTAGTTCGCGCACTTCGTCTGCAGTGCTATTCTGCAGCGCAAATGTTGATGAATGATCTCTTTGACGATGAGCCGCATGCGCCTAAAAGCGAGCAAATTGCGCTGGGCGCTATGGTGTTGCGCGGATTTGCGTTAGAGCATGCCAATGCCCTGCTGGCCACTTTCAATGCCGTCACGGCAGCGGCACCATTGCGGCAAATGACCACGCCTGTTGGTCACGTCATGTCTGTGGCGATGAGCAACTGCGGGTCGCTGGGTTGGGCGTCTGACGTACGTGGCTATCGCTATCTGCCCCACGACCCAAGTTCTGGCAAACTTTGGCCAGTAATGCCCGAGGCGTGGTTATGCTTGGCAAACAGTGCCGCTGCGCAAGCTGGCTATGCCAATTTCAAACCTGACGCCTGCCTGGTCAATAGCTATGCGCCTGGTGCAAAAATGGGTTTGCACCAAGACCGCGATGAGTACGATTTTGCGCAACCGATTGTTTCTGTGTCGCTGGGCTTGCCTGCGGTTTTCTTGTTTGGGGGCGCCAAGCGCACCGACAAACCCCAGCGGCTGCGGCTCAGCCATGGCGATGTGGTGGTTTGGGGTGGCCCTGCGCGACTGACTTTTCATGGTGTCGCGCCGCTGCCGGATGGCATCCACTCGATTTGGGGGCGCCGACGGGTAAATTTGACATTCAGGCGAGCAGGCTACTGACAGATAAAATTTAATCGCTATAAAATGTATAGCTCATAGCACACGTATTTATTGCGCTGCAGGCTATTTTTATGCGTAAAACTGGTCTGTATCGAGTTTCAGCGCCTTTCGTATGAAATGCCTGGTTAAAGCACGGATGGAGCCAGGAACTTATCCACGAACCAGCGCCCGAACCAGCTGACAATTCAATAAGTCGATAAAAAAGGTTTTTTCATGTTTTTGACGTTTTTAGATCAGCCGCGCCGCGTACTGGCTGTAATTTGTGCCGTGTGCGTAGCCATGCTGGTTTTTGGTCTTTATCTGCAACATGGGGTGGGGCTGGACCCGTGCCCCATGTGCATTGTGCAACGCTATGCGCTGGTTTTGGTTGCGGTGCTGGCGGGCCTTGCTGCTTGCGCGCGCCGCAAGAGTTTTCAGGTAGCGGGCGCGACGTTGATGGCCTTGCTGTCCGCTTTGGGCGCCTTTGTTGCAGCCCGCCAAAGTTTTTTGCAATGGTATCCGCCGCAAGAAGCGTCTTGCGGGCGTGACCTGTACGGCATGATTGAAACATTTCCGTTGCAGCGCGTGATTCCAATGATCTTTAAAGGCAGTGGTGATTGCACCAAAATTGACTGGACGTTTCTGGGCCTGTCAATTGCGAACTGGTCATTTGCGTGTTTTGTGGGTATTGCGCTGCTGGGTTTAATGCTGGTTTTCAGGGCGCTGAAAAGGTAAATATTTCGCCTTTCTCGCACCGTACTGCCTCGGGTAACATCAATGCTCATGATTTTTAGCGCTGCTTGCCTTGCAAGCTGAAAAACCGTTATCAATCAACGGTTTTCATCATTTATACGGGTTGCCTTTTGCGTCTTAATTCCATCAAGCTATCGGGCTTCAAGTCTTTTGCCGAGCCGACCAACTTTGTGCTGCCGGGCCAACTGGTTGGCGTGGTGGGGCCCAACGGGTGCGGCAAGTCCAACATCATGGACGCAGTGCGTTGGGTGCTGGGTGAAAGCAAGGCGTCTGAGCTGCGTGGCGAGTCGATGCAGGATGTGATTTTTAATGGCACCACCACCCGCAAGCCCGCCAGCCGGTCAAGCGTTGAGCTGGTGTTTGACAATGCTGACCACCGGGCCGGTGGGCAGTGGGGCCAGTTTGTGGAGATTGCCGTCAAGCGTGTACTGACGCGCGACGGCACATCCAGCTACTACATCAACAACCAGCCGGTGCGCCGCCGCGACGTTCAGGACGTGTTTTTAGGCACTGGCCTGGGGCCACGGGCCTACGCCATTATTGGCCAGGGCACGATCAGCCGAATTATTGAGTCCAAGCCTGAAGAGCTGCGGCTGTTTTTAGAAGAAGCTGCAGGCGTTTCAAAATACAAAGAGCGCCGCCGCGAAACCGCCAGCCGCCTGTCTGACACGCGCGAAAACCTGACCCGTGTTGAGGACATTTTGCGGGAATTGAACGCCAATCTGGATCGGCTTGAAAAACAGGCGGAGGTGGCGCTGCGCTACAACCAGTTGCAGGCGGACGGCACGCTCAAACAGCAGCAGCTATGGTTTTTAAAGCGGCTGGACGCCGAGGGCGACCAGAATAAGGTCAAACTGGACGCTGAAAAAGCTGTGAACGACCTGGAAAGCCGCGTGGCCGACGTGAGGCACATTGAGGCTGACCTGGAAACCATTCGCCAAGCACATTACGCCGCCGGTGACCACGTGAATCAGGCGCAAGGCAAGTTGTACGAGGCCAGCAGCGAAGTCGGCAGGCTTGAGGCTGAAATTCGCTTTGTTGTCGATGGCCGGGTGCGTGTTGAGCAGCGCTTGGCACAGCTCAAAGAGCAAACCGACCAGTGGGCAACGCGCAAAGACGATGCCGCGATTGAAGTTGAAAACCTCGCTGCGCTGGCCATTGACGGTGAAGAAAAAGTCGAACTGCTGGCTGCGCAAAGCGAAGACCAGCATACTCAGCTGCCTGCACTAGAGGAAGCCCTGCGCAGCGCCCAAGCCAAGGCCAACGAACAGCGCACAGGTGTAGCGCAAGTGCAGCAGCAAATCCAGGTGCTGGCGGCAGACCAGCGAAATATCAGCGAGCAGTCGCGGTCGTTGAGTTTGCGACTGGAAAAACTCACCACCGACCGCAACGCCTTGAATGCGCCAGACGAAGCGCGTTTGGTTAACCTGACCAGCCAGTTTGAAGCAGCGCAAGACTCGCAGCTTGAAGCCGCAGCCCGCCTGCATGAGCTGACAGACAGCGTGCCGCAGCTTGACGAAGACCGCAGAATCAAACAACTGGCTGTCAATTCTGAGTCAGCCAAGCGCGCTGACTTGTCTGCCAAGCTTGAAGCTCTAAAAGCATTGCAGGAAAAGGTCAAGACTGACGGCAAGCTAAAACCCTGGCTGGCCAAGCACGGGCTTGATGGTTTGCAGGGCTTGTGGAGCCGCATTCATATTGAACAAGGCTGGGAAAGCGCGCTGGAGGCTGCCCTCAGGGAGAGGCTTGGCGCGCTTGAAGTTAGCAGGTTGGACATGGTGCGCGGTTTTGCCGGCATGCACGGGACTGACGCGCCCCCGGCCAAGCTATCGTTTTACGCACCGCCTGTGGGCAGTGCGCCGCCCAAATCGAACCTGTTGATTGCCTTGAAGCCGCTGGCTGATTTGTTGCGTTTGAATGATGCGGGCCAGTCAGCGTTATTGGGTGACTGGCTGCATGGCTGCTTCACCGCTAACAGCCTTGACGACGCGCTGGCGGCAAGAGCCAACCTGCAAGCCGGTGAAACTATCGTTGTTAAAAGCGGCCATTCTGTTACGCAACACAGCGTCAGCTTTTACGCGCCAGACTCTGAACAGGCTGGCCTGCTGGGCCGTGCGCAAGAGATCGAAAACCTCGACAAAGAGCTAAAGGCCCAAATTTTGATCAGCGATGAGGCACGCAGCGCCTCTATGCGGGCGGAGTCTGTGTATGCCGATGCCGCCCAGCGCCTGACGACAGCTCGACGTGAAGCAGCAGAGGGCCAGAGCCGGGCTCATGAGTTACAGGTCGAGGTGCTGCGGCTAACCCAACTGGCTGAGCAGACCCGTGCGCGCAGTGAGCAAATTCAGCTCGACATGGGCGAGATTGAAGCGCACTTAAGCGACCTGCAAGAGCGCAAAGTGACTGCCGAAAGCCGCTTTGAAGAGTTGGACATGCAGCTGGCCGACAGCCAGGAGCGGCATGCCCAGTTTGACGACCGGGTGATTGAAATTGAACGCAAATTAAACGAGTCTCGAGAGCAGCAGCGCGCGCTGGAGCGGCAAAGCCAGGAAGCGCAGTTTGCACTGCGGGCATTGACAGCCCGGCGCGACGAGCTGACGCGCTCTATTCATATTGCAGCGCAGCAGGCAGACACCATCGCCCAAGAAGAGCAACGGGCCAAAGAAGAGTTGTCGCGCCTGACCGATGCAGCAGCGCAAGCTGGCCTGCAAAATGCCCTTAGTGTGAAGCTGGAGCGCGAAGCCGACCTGGGTGCCAAGCGCAGTCAGTACGACGACTTGACCACCAAGCTACGCGCCAGCGACGAACGGCGGCTGGCACTGGAGCGCGAACTCGACCCCTTGCGCCAGCGCATTACCGAGTTCCAATTAAAAGAGCAAGCCGCGCGGCTGGGCTTTGAGCAGTACGAGCAACTGCTTGTTGATGCGAAAGCCGACATGACGGCGCTAGCGCTGTCAATCGAACAAGGCAACGTGCGCACTACCGGCATGCAGGGCGATATTGACCGCATCAACCGCGAAATTGCGTCGTTGGGCGCGGTCAATTTGGCAGCGCTGGACGAGCTGGCTACCGCGCGCGAGCGCAAGCAATTTTTAGACGCTCAATCAGCTGATTTGGTTGAGGCCATGACTACGCTGGAAGACGCGATCAAGAAAATCGACGCTGAAACCCGCGACCTGCTGTCCAGCACTTTTGACAAGGTCAACGCGCAGTTTGGCCGCATGTTCCCCGAGCTGTTTGGCGGCGGCAATGCGCAGTTGCGAATGACGGGTGAAGAAATTCTGGATTCGGGCGTGCAGGTGATTGCGCAGCCGCCGGGTAAGAAAAACCAGAGCATTGCGCTGCTGTCTGGCGGTGAAAAAGCATTGACCGCCATCGCGCTGGTGTTTGCCATATTCCAGCTTAATCCCGCTCCTTTTTGCCTGCTGGACGAGGTGGACGCACCGCTGGACGATGCCAACACCGAGCGCTATGCAAAATTGGTGAAATCCATGAGCAAACAAACCCAGTTTTTGTTCATCAGCCACAACAAAATTGCCATGGAAATGGCCGAACAACTGATTGGTGTCACCATGCAAGAGCAGGGCGTGTCGCGTATTGTGGCGGTGGATATGGAAGCCGCTTTAGGCTTTGCAGAGGCAGTTTGAAATGAACACACCATGAGCAATCTGCAAATCGGTTTGGCAATCGCAGGTGGCCTGATACTGGCCGTTGTGGTGGCGCATAGTGCCTGGTCAGCCCATAAAAACCAGCCCAAACTGGCCACGCCTGAAGCGCCTGTTGACGAATCGCCCCTACGCGCCACCAATGATGATCCCGCTGAGCGGCAAGAACCCCGTTTTGAGGCTGATTCCGAACTCGGCTCATTGAGTAATCTGGCAAGTTTGATGGCGATAGATAAGAAGCCGGGGCTTGATGCCCTGATTGATGTGATGGCACCCATCGTGATGGACGGCGAAGTGTCAGGCGAAGCTGCACTGGCTGCCATGCCTGCTACCCGCCGCGCAGGCAGCAAGCCGTTTGGTGTGGAGGGGCTGAACGTTGCCACCACCCAGTGGGAACTGCCCAGCCCAGGCCAGCGTTACAGCGCCTTTCAGTGCGGCGTGCAATTGGCCAATCGTCTGGGCGCACTGAACCAGATTGAATATTCAGAATTCGTCATGAAAACCCAGGCCTTTGCCGACGCGCTGGGCGGGGAGCCAGAGTTTCCTGAAATGGGCGACGAGGTTGCACGCGCCCGTGAGCTGGATCAGTTTGCCAGCGCGCATGATGCGCAGCTCAGCTTTACGCTGCGTGCGTCGGGTACAGCATGGAGCCCCGGCTACGTGGCGCAAAACGCTGCCCGATTGGGTTTTGTTGCCGGGTTGATTCCGGGCCGTATGGTGTTGCCCGCTACAGAGCGCGGCGGTGCGCCACTGCTTGGCCTGGCTTTCGACACGCAAGCCGCCATGGCGGAAGACCCTGAACAAACTGCGCTGCGCGAAGTGACTTTGTCGCTCGATGTGCCGCAAGTGCCGCGAAGCGAGCAGCCCTTTGTGCGAATGCGAGAATCTGCCCATTTGCTGGTCACCAGCATGGACGGCGTGGTGATGGACGACAACGGCAACCCGATTGCAGCGGACGCCATGGACGTGATTGGCAGTGAACTTGAGCAGCTGTACGACACGCTGGATGAACGCGATTTGTCGGCGGGCTCGGTGCTGGCGCGGCGGCTGTTCAGTTAACAGATGACGCGTATCCAGGAACTCCATGCGCAGTTGTCGAAGCAACTTCACGCGCATGCCCACAGTTACTACGTGCTTGACGCGCCGTCGATTCCCGATGCCGAGTACGACAAGTTGTTCAAAGAACTTCAGCTGCTTGAAGCGCAGCATCCTGAATTATTGACGCCTGATTCACCGACCCAGCGTGTTGGCGGCAAAGCCCTTAGCCAGTTCGCCAGCGTGCGCCACAAAGTGCCCATGCTCAGCATTCGTACCGAAACCGATACCGAAGCCACAGGTGCGCAAAACTTTGACAATCGCATACGCAGAGAGCTGGGTTTGACGGAGGTTGACCCGCCGATTGAATACGTTGCCGAGCTCAAATTTGACGGCTTGGCCATGAGCCTGCGCTACGAAGGCGGCGTGCTGGTGCAGGCTGCCACCCGAGGCGATGGTGAGACGGGCGAAGACGTAACGCAGAACATTCGCACCATCAAGCAGATTCCGTTGCGCTTGCACCCTCACCCTAGCCCTCTCCCAGAGGGAGAGGGAATTAGCTCCCTCTCCCTCTGGGAGAGGGCAGCGGCGAGGGCATCCCCGATCCCCGCTGTACTCGAAGTACGCGGCGAGGTCTACATGCGCCGTGACGATTTTGAAGCGCTTAACGAACGCCAACGCGCCAAAATTGCGCAGGGCATCAAAGGTGAAAAGACCTTCGTCAACCCGCGCAATGCTGCTGCTGGTGCGGTGCGCCAGCTTGACCCGGCCATTGCAGCGCAGCGGCCCTTGAGCTTTTTTGCCTATGGCCTGGGCGACATCACCCCTGCGCAAGCGGGTGGCCCAGCCTTTGAAACACATTTTGAGCTGCTGCAAGCCTTAAAATCATGGGGTTTTCCGGTCGCAGACCAGACAATACGAGCGCAAGCAGCTCCTGATTTAATAGCGTACCACCAGCGCATCGGCCAGTCGCGGGACACGCTTCCCTTTGACATTGACGGCGTGGTTTACAAAGTCAACAGCCTGGCGCTGCAAAAGCAGCTCGGTTTTGTCACCCGCGAGCCACGTTGGGCTGTTGCCCACAAATACCCGGCGCAGGAGCAACTGACCACTGTTATCAGCATTGATGTGCAGGTGGGTCGCACTGGCAAGCTCACGCCCGTGGCCAAATTAGCGCCAGTATTTGTTGGCGGCGTCACCGTAACCAATGCCACACTGCACAACGAAGACGAAGCACGCCGTAAGGACGTGCGGGTGGGCGATACGGTGGTGGTGCGGCGCGCGGGTGACGTGATTCCTGAAGTCGTCAGCGTGCTGCTGGACAAACGTGTGCTTGATGCTGAAATTTTCACCATGCCGCGTAGTTGCCCGGTCTGCGGCTCAAGCGCGGTGCGGGAAGAGGGCGAGGCCGATTACCGCTGCACGGGTGGCCTGTTTTGTGGGGCGCAGCGCAAAGAAGCCATTCTGCACTTCGCCCACCGCCGCGCCGTTGAGGTTGATGGCCTGGGTGACAAGCTGGTCGAGCAGCTGGTCGATGCCAACATCATTCGCACATTGCCTGACTTGTACAAACTGGGGCTATTGGCTTTGGCCAATCTGGACCGTATGGCCGAAAAATCCGCCATGAATTTGCTGGACGCGCTGGAAAAGTCAAAACAAACGACGCTGCCCCGTTTTGTTTTTGGCCTGGGTATTCGCCATGTCGGCGAAGCCACAGCCAAAGAGCTGGCCAGGCATTTCGGCAAGCTGGATGCCATCATGGATGCGACTGAAGAGCAACTGCTGACGGTAAGCGACGTCGGCCCTATCGTCGCCAAAAGTTTGCGGACATTTTTTGACCAACTGCACAACCGTGAAGTGGTTGAACAACTGCGGGCTTGCGGCGTGACGTGGGAGGAGGGTGAGCCAGCTTCAATCACGCCCAAGCCGCTAACAGGCAAAACTTTTGTCATCACTGGCACACTGCCCACTTTGAGCCGCGATCAGGCCAAAGACTTGCTGGAAGCTGCGGGTGCCAAGGTGGCTGGGAGTGTGAGCAAGAAAACTGATTATTTGCTGGCTGGCACTGATGCCGGCAGCAAACTGGACAAGGCTCGGGAGTTAGGCGTGGCGGTCATTGATGAAACACTTTTAATGAATATGCTTAGTCCATGACCATCCACACCCTCCTGAAAATGGGCGATCCACGCCTTTTGCGAATTGCCCCACCAGTCACGCAGTTCGACACCGACGAATTGCATTTGCTCATCAGTGACATGTTTGACACCATGCGCTCTGTTAACGGCGCAGGCCTGGCCGCGCCGCAGATTGGGATTGATTTGCAACTGGTGATTTTTGGCACCGACGCGCCTAATCCTCGTTACCCTGATGCGCCGCTGATACCGCGCACGGTACTGCTGAATCCTGTCATTACGCCTTTGGGCGAAGCAGTCGAAGACGGCTGGGAAGGGTGTCTGTCGGTGCCCGGCTTGCGCGGTTTGGTGCCGCGTTTCTCGCAGATCAGATACACCGGATTTGACCAGTATGGGGACGAGATTGACCGCACGGTAGATGGTCTTCATGCGCGGGTGGTGCAGCATGAATGTGACCATTTAATTGGTAAGCTGTACCCGATGCGTATTAAAGACTTCACGCAGTTTGGGTTTACTGAGGTGCTGTTTCCGGGGCTGGATGCGGGTGAAGACGATTGAGTCTGATTAATTGACCAGCGTGCCGAGCTGAATGACTTCAATCGCCTGGCTTGACGCAAAGCCTTGGTCGTTGGTCAAAAAGAATTTGCAGCCTGCCAACACCGCGGTAGCGTAGTGCAAAGCATCAATCAACTTCATCCCGCGTTTTGGCGACAGCTCGGCTGCAAGCTCAAACACTTTCTTGGTGTGGGGCAGCACGGTAATGAATTCTTCTTGCGCGAAAAACTCTTTGAATTCACTGACACGCAGCGCATCATCAGCTTGGTAGGGTTTGTACAAAGTCTCAGCTACTACTGCGTCCCCAGTGTGCGCCAAGGATTGTCTGGCGTTGAACTGCTCGAAAAAAGGCAACACGGCAGTGAAATAGCGGTCGTGTTGTTCCAAAAAGTAAATGAAGATATTGGTATCGACATAGACGCGCTGCCCTTGAAGATTCGCAAGTACAGCACCGACCGAATTTTGATTTATCGGCTCCATGATTTGCGCACTTCAGCAATGCTGTTTTCAATGTCTTGTTCAGTCTGACCCCACAGACCTTTACCGCTACCCGCAAACGACAACATGTCCCGCTTGACGGAGGTTTTTTTGTTGGGGACAAGCATCAATACACCGTTAGACAGGCTGACATTCAATACATCATGGGTGTTGACCTGGTTTTTGACACGCCACTCTTGCAAAACCTCAGCAGGAATGGTGATCTGACCTTTTTCTCTTATTTTGACTTGAAGCATTGGTATCTTGCGTGAGAAGTATGACGTCGGATCTTACTTCGGACGTTTGAGTGCTGCAAGCCGTGTCCGATTAATTCAGACGTTGTGCGTCAACACACTACCTTTTTGTGTAGCCGAGCCTCTGGTTTCTTCTAATCATGGCCGCCTCAAGTTTTGATGTGTCAATACGTCGTTGCGCGTGGCGATCTGGGACGTTGTTTTATTGAAATTCATCATTAATTTGTGCGAAAGCGTCAGGATTTAGCTCGTTGTAAGCGTCGCGCCTGTCTTCACGGGCAATGTTGAAGCCTTGAAATACCGATTCGCTACCAATAAAGTCAACGCAGTGCTTCGTTAAGTTAGCTTTGCGTTTAGTTCATCAAAGCCAATCATGGTCAGATTGTTGATGCTTCACGAGTGTCGGGCGTCTTTGTCAAGCATTCAGCGCTGCCAACAGTTCGGTCTCAATTGCAATCTGTGCCCGGTTGTGCTGTAACTCTGGCCCTTCAATCAAAAAGGTGTCTTCTACGCGCTCGCCTAAAGTCGTCACTTTTGCCAGGCGCAAATTAATATGGTGCTTTGCCAGTACCCGCGCAATCATGTACAAAAGCCCGGCGCGATCGCTGGCCGACACACTTAATAACCACCTTTGGGCTTTTTCATCAGGGCGCAAATCAACGCGCGGGGCAACCGGAAAGCTTTTCACCCTGCGCGATATGCGGCCCATGCTGGGCGACGGCAACTCACCTGGCGCTTCAAGTGTTCGGCTCAACTCCGCTTCTACCATGGCGGCCAGTTCTCGAAAGTGGTCTTTTTCATCGCTTAAATCAGGGCAAACCACCTGAAAGGTATCTAGCGCGTAACCGTTGTTTGCGGTGTGGATTTTGGCATCCAGAATGCTGAAACCAGATTGGTTAAAGTAGCCGCAGATACGGGCGAACAAATCTGGCGCGTCAGGGGTGTAGACCAGCACCTGCATACCTTCGCCAGCAGATGAGCGGCGTGCCCTGACCACAGCTTGAGCTTTGTCCACATGGCGTGAAAGCTGGCGGGCGTGCCAGGCAATGTCGCTGGCATCGTGGCGCATGAAGTAGCTGATGTCCAGCGTTCCCCACAGCGCTTTGTGACCTTCAAACGGTTCGGCGTGTAGAGCCAATGTGGTCAATGCTTCGCGCTTGCGGGCTTCGATGTCGGCATCCGCATCGGGTGCGCGGCCACCAAGTGCGCGCAGGGTGTAGCGGTACAGATCTTCCAGCAACTTGCCTTTCCAGGCGTTCCACACTTTGGGGCTGGTGCCGCGTATGTCGGCTACCGTCAGCAAATACAGCGCGGTAAGGTAACGTTCATTGCCCACGCGCTTGGCAAAGGCGGTGATCACTTCAGGGTCACTCAGGTCTTCTTTTTGTGCAGTGCGGCTCATGCTCAAATGTTGACCAACCAAAAATTCAGCCAGTTTTGCGTCCTCTGGTGCAATGCCGTGCTGGCGGCAAAAGACACGCACATCGTTGCACCCCAGCTCTGAATGGTCGCCGCCACGTCCTTTGGCGATGTCATGAAACAGTGCGGCAATGTACAAAATCCAGGGCTTGTCCCAACCTGCGGCGAGCTGTGAGCACATCGGGTACTCGTGTGAATGCTCAGCCATAAAAAAGCGCCGCACGTTGCGCAGCACCATCAGAATGTGCTGGTCAACCGTGTAAACATGAAACAGGTCGTGCTGCATTTGCCCGACGATTTTGCGAAACACCCATAAGTAGCGACCTAGCACCGATGTCTGATTCATCAGCCGCATGGCATGCGTGATGCCTTCGGGTTGTTGCAAGATAGCGCGAAAGGTATTGCGGTTGACCGGGTCACTCCTGAACTTTGCTGTCATCACACCGCGGGCGTTGTACAGGGCGCGCAATGTTCGGGCCGACAAGCCTTTGATCCCCACATTTGATTCATAAAGCAAAAATGTCTCAAGAATCGCATGCGGATTGCGCACGTACAAATCATCGCTCGCCACTTCAAGCATGCCCGCCTTATCGGCAAAACGCTCATTGATATGGCGCAATTGGCTGGTTGCAGGGTTCAGGCGCTCTTCAATGTTCAGCAGCAAAATCTGGTTGAGCTGCGCCACCGCTTTGGCTGCCCAGTAGTAGCGCTTCATCAAGGCTTCACTGGATCTGCTCTGCAAACGGCCATGGGTGTCTATCTGGCTGATGTAGCCAAAGCTGGTCGCTACGGCGGTTTGCAGGTCAAACACCAGACGGTCCTCGCGCCTGCCCGCCAGTAAATGTAGGCGTGCGCGAATCAGGCTGAGCAGCGCTTCATTGGCCTTGATTTGCTTGACTTCAAACGGCGTGGCCAAACCGTTTTTTGCCAACTCGTCCCAAGACATGCCCAGCCCCGCTGCGCGCGCCACCCACAAAATGATTTGTAAGTCTCGCAAGCCCCCCGGGGACTCTTTGCAATTGGGTTCCAGCGCGTAGGGTGTATTTTCAAACTTGTTGTGACGCTGACGCAGCTCCAGTGTTTTGGCAATAAAAAAAGCCTTGGCATCCAGTACGCCCGCCAGTTGCGTTTGCAGGCGGACAAAATTTGTTTTTGAGCCGATAACCAGCCGCGCCTCAAGCAAAGATGTTTGTACCGTGACATCTTTGGCGGCTTCCAGCACACAGTCTGCCACTGTGCGTACGCTGGAGCCGATCTCCAGCCCGCTGTCCCAGCAGTTACTGATGAAGGTTTCAATGTTTGCCTTGAGCTGCGGGCTATCTTCTACCGCACTGTCGTCAGGCAGCAGTAGCAGCACATCCACATCGGAGTGCGGGAATAACTCGCCCCGGCCATAGCCGCCGACAGCCACCAGGCAGGCACCTGGTGGGAAATCAGCAAGCGCCCAGAGCTTTTTCAGTGTGGTGTCGGTGTGTTTGGCCAGCTTTTGCAGCATGCTGCGAACGCCGCGTGCTGATGCACCGCTGGTAGCCAGCGACTTGAACAGAACGACCTTACCCTCACGGTACCGCTCCCGAGCCAGAGTGAGCTGAGCCTGTTGCGGCATTGAATGCTTTGGAAAGGGTGCTTTGGAAAAAACGCTTTGTAAAAGGCGCTTAAATTCAGGCCGCCACGGCTTCTGGTGTGCTGGCTTGCGGCACAAAGGCGGGTACGGGAGGGCTGCCCGCAGACAGCGTCAGCACCTCGTAGCCTGTCTCAGTCACGAGCACGGTGTGCTCCCACTGGGCCGACAGCGAATGGTCACGCGTGACGATGGACCAGCCGTCTTTTTCAGGGCCGTCCTTGATGTCGCGCTTGCCCGCGTTGATCATCGGCTCAATGGTGAAAATCATGCCGGGTTTCAGCTCTTCAAGCGTGCCGGGCTTGCCGTAATGCAGCACCTGTGGGTCTTCATGAAACTTTTGCCCGATGCCGTGGCCGCAAAACTCACGCACGATGGAAAAGCCCTGCCTCTCGGCAAACTGCTGAATGGCAAAACCAATGTCGCCCAGCCTGATACCTGGCTTGACCCGCACGATCCCCTGCCACATCGCCTCAAAAGTAATGCTGCACAGGCGCTTGGCCGCAATCGAGCAGTCACCGACCAAATACATGCGGCTGGTGTCGCCGTGCCAGCCGTCTTTGATGACTGTCACGTCCACGTTCACGATGTCACCCTTTTTCAGTGGCTTATCGTTCGGTATGCCGTGGCACACCTGATGATTGACCGACGTGCAAAGAGATTTGGGATAAGCCGCGTAACCCTGCGGCTGGTAGCCCAGCGTGGCGGGAATGGTGTGCTGCACCTGCGTCATGTAGTCATGCGCCAGGCGGTCAATGTCGTTGGTGGTCAGGCCCGGCTTGATAAACGGTGTCAGGTAGTCCAGCACTTCAGAGGCCAGTTTGCCCGCCACCCGCATGCCCTCAATGCCTGCCGCGTCTTTATAAGTAATCGTCATTCCAGGATTATCCCACTCACGAAGTGGCCTTGCTGGGCGGGGCAGCAAGCTAAAATTTGGTCTGCCTTCCAAACTTCACAGGCCCTTCACAGTGACATTGCACCTGACCATTTTTGAGGGCGACAGCTCTACCCGCGCCCCCATCTCCGCTCTCAGCGACTTTCGCGCCAGGCAGCTTTTGCCCAAGCTGGAAGCGATCAATAACAAGATCACTGGGCTCAACGCGCGCTTTGTCCACTGGGTAGCCACTGAGCTGCCGCCAACCGCAGATCAAAAAACCCAACTCGCGGCGCTGCTCAGTTATGGTGAACCTTGCAAGCCGCAAGACGGTAAAAACCCCGAAGAAGCCGTTTTTATCGTCGCACCCCGCCTGGGCACAGTGTCGCCCTGGGCGTCCAAAGCCACTGACATCGCGCGCAACTGCGGTCTGCCTGTCAAGCGTATTGAGCGCATCACGGAATACCGCGTCTCGCTGAAGTCTGGCCTGTTTGGCAAAGCTGCTTTGACGGATGCGCAGAGCCAGCTGGTTGCCGCGCTGCTGCATGACCGCATGACCGAATGCGTGATGGTTGAGAAGGCGCAGGTCGCGGGACTATTCACTGAATTGCAAGCTGAGCCGCTGCAAACCATTGATGTGTTGGCCGGCGGTAAATCTGCACTGGAAGCGGCCAACGCCGAGTTTGGCCTGGCCCTGGCCGTTGATGAAATTGACTACCTCGTCAACGCTTTCACACAACTGCAGCGCAACCCGACGGATGTCGAGCTGATGATGTTTGCGCAGGCCAACAGCGAGCATTGCCGCCACAAGATTTTTAACGCCGACTTCACGATTGATGGTGTGGCTCAACCATTAAGTCTTTTCGGCATGATCCGCAACACCGAGAAGCTGAATCCGCAGCACACGGTGGTGGCGTATTCAGACAACGCATCGGTCATGGAAGGCTCGAAGAGACAGATATTTAATGCCAAATCGACCTCTATCCCAATGAATACGGGCGCAAGCAGCTCTCAAATTTATAGCAGTTTAAACGACGTGCTGACCCACGTCCTGATGAAGGTCGAAACCCATAACCATCCCACAGCGATTTCTCCTTTCCCCGGCGCTTCGACGGGCGCAGGCGGCGAGATACGCGATGAAGGCGCCACCGGGCGCGGCTCCAAACCTAAGGCAGGTTTGACAGGGTTTACTGTTTCCAAATTATTCGATGGCGACTACGGCAAGCCAGACCACATTGCCAGCCCGCTGCAAATCATGACGGAAGGCCCACTCGGCGGCGCGGCTTTCAATAACGAGTTTGGCCGTCCTAACCTTTGCGGCTACTTTCGGGAGTACGAGCAAACCGCTCACGGCCAGCGCTGGGGTTACCACAAGCCCATCATGATTGCGGGCGGTGTAGGTACGATTGACGCCGGGTTGACGAAGAAGATTCTGTTCCCCGCCGGCACGCTGCTGATTCAACTCGGCGGGCCGGGCATGCGTATTGGCATGGGCGGCAGCGCAGCCAGCTCCATGGCCACGGGCACCAACGCAGCGCAGCTTGACTTTGACTCGGTACAGCGCGGCAACCCCGAGATTGAGCGGCGTGCGCAAGAGGTCATTAACCAGTGCGCGCAATTAGGAGCGGCTAATCCGATTCTGGCGATTCACGATGTGGGCGCGGGCGGCTTGTCAAACGCCTTTCCTGAGCTGACGAACGATGCAGGGCGGGGCGCTCGTTTTGACTTGCGCGCTGTGCCGCTGGAAGAAAGTGGTTTGAGCCCCAAAGAAATCTGGAGCAATGAAAGCCAGGAACGCTACGTGATGGCAATCGCGCCAGAGTCATTGCCGCTGTTCAGTGCGTTTTGTGAGCGTGAACGGTGTCCGTTTGCTGTGGTGGGTGTGGCGACTGAAGTGCGGCAACTGGTGTTGACGGACCAATCCGTTCGCCCTGAGCTTGTCGAAGGGATGGCTTCGACAGGCTCAGCCCGAACGGAACCAGTCAACATGCCAATGGAAGTTTTGCTTGGCAAACCGCCCAAAATGCACCGCGATGTTAAAACCGTCACGCACAGCATCAAGCCGATAGACCTCACAGGCATCGATCTGCAAAAAAGCGCCATCGCCGTTCTGAGCCATCCCACAGTCGCGTCCAAGCGTTTCCTCATCACGATTGGCGACCGCACCGTAGGCGGGCTCACGCACCGTGACCAGATGGTAGGCCCGTGGCAGGTGCCGGTGGCTGACTGCGCGGTAACGCTGGCCGACTACCAGGGCTTTGCGGGCGAGGCGATGGCCATGGGCGAGCGCACGCCGCTGGCTGTGACAAACGCAGCCGCTTCGGGCCGCATGGCCGTGGCCGAAGCCATCACCAACCTGCTGGCCGCGCCGATTGAGTTGCCGCGCGTCAAGCTGTCTGCCAACTGGATGGCCGCTTGCGGCGAGCCGGGGCAAGACGCGGCGCTGTTTGAAACCGTCAAAGCCGTGGGTATAGAACTATGCCCGGCGCTTGGCATATCCATCCCGGTCGGCAAAGATTCACTCTCGATGCGCACCACGTGGAAGGACGGCGACGACAGCAAAAAGGTCACGTCCCCCGTGTCGTTGATCGTCAGCGCTTTTGCCACTTTGGCTGACGTGCGCAGCACATTGACGCCGCAACTCAACCGTGACGAGCCAGACACCACGCTGATTCTGATTGACCTGGGCAAAGGCCAACACCGCATGGGCGGCAGCATTTTGGCGCAAACGCTGGACTGTGAAGACGGCGACGTGCCCGACCTGGACGATGCAAAAGACCTTGTCAATCTGGTCAACGCCATCAACGCGCTGCGGGCCAAAAATCTTGTCTCTGCCTACCACGACCGCAGCGACGGCGGCCTGTTTGCCTGTGTCTGCGAGATGGCGTTTGCTGGCAACGTTGGCGTGGCACTAAACATTGACATGCTGCTGGTTGAGGGCGACGGCATCACCGATAGCCGGATGGAAGTGGGTGACACTAAAAACTGGGCAAGCCAGGTCAGCGTGCGGCGCGACGAGCTGACGCTCAAGGCATTGTTCACTGAAGAACTGGGCGCAGTGATTCAGGTCAACACGGCTGTCCGTAATGAGGTGATGCAGACCCTGCGAGAGCATGGCTTGAGCAAATACAGCCACTTCATCGGCAAGACCCGGCCAGAGCATTCACAACTGACCGTCGGTAAAGGCGAAGTGCAAGTTTGGCGCGACACCAAAGCTGTGTTTAAAGCCAAGCTGCAAGATTTGCATCAGGTGTGGGACTCGGTCAGTTGGCGCATTTGCCAGCAGCGCGACAACCCGGCGGGGGCGGACGCGGAGCATGCGGCGGTGGGTGACCCGGTCGACCCCGGCCTGCATGTCTACCTCCCAAAGCCCCTCACCCCAACCCTCTCCCCAGAGGCGCGAGGGAGCAAGTCCGCCGTTCTCCTTGACTCACTCCCTGACTTACTCCCTCTCCGTCTGGGAGAGGGCGGGGGTGATGGCTCCCCGATTGCGGCCCCTTACCTCAATCTTGCTAAACCCAAAGTAGCCATCCTGCGTGAGCAAGGCGTTAACTCCCATGTCGAAATGGCCTACGCCTTCACCCAGGCAGGCTTTGAGGCCTACGACGTTCACATGACCGACCTGCAAACCGGCCGGGCCAAACTGGCCGACTTCAAAGGCGTGGTGGCTTGCGGCGGTTTCAGTTATGGCGACACGTTGGGCGCAGGTATTGGTTGGGCACGATCGATCACGTTCAATCCTGCACTGGCTGACCAGTTCAAGGCGTTTTTTGCTGACAAAAATACGTTCGGCCTGGGCGTTTGTAATGGCTGCCAGATGTTTGCCGAACTGGCCAACATCATCCCCGGCGCCCAAGCCTGGCCACGCTTTACCACCAACCGCAGCGAACGTTTTGAAGCCAGATTGAGTCAGGTTGAAGTGCTCGACTCCCCAAGCCTGTTTTTTAAAGGTATGGCGGGCAGCCGCCTGCCAATTGCCGTTGCCCACGGTGAAGGCTTCGCCAATTTTGACCCGCTGCTCGGCGGGCGCGGCAACGCAAGCCAAGCGACAGCTGTGATGCGATTTACGAACAATCAAGGCCAGCCAGCAGACAGCTACCCCGCCAACCCCAACGGCAGCCCGGGCGGCTTGACGGCAGTAACAACTGCCGATGGCCGCTTCACAGCCATGATGCCGCACCCCGAGCGCGTGTTTCGCAACATCCAGATGAGCTGGACGCCGCTTGATGCAGCCGCCCACAGTCCGTGGATGCAAATGTGGCATAACGCGCGGCGCTGGGTGGGGTAACCCTTAGTTATCAAAACACGACACGAAATGGAACGCTTTTACTCGCTGGTACCAATAGGGTTTGCTGTTTTGCTTGGGTGGTTGCTTAAACCATCTTGGTGGGCGTTTGCGATGATTATTGGCGGAACGCTGTTCGCATGGGAGTGGCTATGGGGAGATCGCCGACTACTAGACATCGGAAACGGTTTGATTTTCATGGCCGCAGGAGCCGGTCTCGTCGCGATCAGTTATGTATTGGCCGTAAATCTAGGAATGTCCTTAGCCGAGTTTATTGACACGGCAAAAGGTTTGTCCCGTCGGGAAGGCCGCCTTTATCTAATGCCCGTCTGCGGCATTGGAATTTTCTTGTACGGTTTGATCATCTGGACTGTAGCTTTGACCGACAAGCAGGACCGTGATTGGCGTAATTAGTGGATGGACTTAATTTATGTTGAAAGCATGCTTGATTTGTATTCAACTCACCTCGCGATCTGTCGGGGTCTTTCCCTGATTACTTCTTAAAAGTCCGAGGCTTTGATGGCTTCTTGATCGGTCGTTGATGTTGCAAATAACAGATTGGGGAAAATATTCAATTTATGAGCACACCAACTTTTTTCGGATTTCTCATTTTAGTTGGCGGGGGTATTTTATATTTCGGCGGTATCAACGCCAGCACCTGTTTGGTCTTTCTTTTTGCGGCAGGACTGGGTGCAGTTCCTTGGTACTTTGAAACTCGAGATCGCACTGCATCGCCGTCATCTGCTGAATTAATTCTTGCTACTCTTTGGTTGTGGTTACGCAGGCTGGTAGGCTTTGGAGTGGGGGGCTACTTTTTGTTTGGCGCATTCTCTACAGTCACAACCAACCCAGAAAAAAAGTCCTTTGACGACATGTGGCTTGCGGCACTTGCACTGGCTGTAGCCGGAGTATGTTTTCTGTATTTAGGCTATTTTGGTCAGGGTCACATCAGATCTGAGCTTCGAGATGACATACGTCTCCACTCAGAAAACAAGAAAAGATATAAATGGTGGTTTTAGCATTTGCACATAACTGAATTTGCAATTTAATTCGCAATGATCTCATTCATCGTCCACGCCTATAACGAGGCGCAGTCCCTTGCTGAGACGCTCAACGCTTTAAATCAAGCGGGTCGCGCTCTGAATGAACCTTACGAAATCGTCGTTGTAGACGATTGTTCGACTGATCAAACCGCGGCCATCGCCGTTGAGAAAAGCGCCACGCTTATTAGCGTAAAGCATCGGCAGATCGCCGCCACCCGTAACTCTGGTGCTCTGGCATCAAAGGGAAAATATTTGATCTTTGTTGATGCCGACACACAAGTTAATCCAGAAGTGGTTCGGGCAGCTGTCAACGCAATGCGTCAGGGTGCGGTCGGTGGGGGTGCTGCTATGCTTTTTGATGAGCCGACACCGCGTTACGCCCGCTGGATGTTGCGGTTCGTCGTGCATGTTTTTCGGTGGCTAGGCATTGCAACGGGTTGCTATCTGTTCTGTACCCGTACGGCCTTTGATGCCGTGGGCGGCTTTGACGAAAAGTATTACGGTGCAGAAGAAATCGTGATGAGCAGGGCACTGAAGCGGCAAGGCCGATTCGTTATCTTGAAGCAGGCCGTGACGACTTCTGCCCGCAAGATGCGCACCTTTACCGTGTCAGAACAGATGCTTTTCATGCTGCGCATGGCATTGCGCGGTACCAAAGCCCTGAAGCAGCGTGAAGGCATGGCGTTTTGGTACGCCGAGCGACGCGCAGACCCGGGTAAAGATACCTGACAGGTTGATGGCTCCACCTTGCGAAACGAAATAATCGGGTTACCGCATTCCCCATGATTACTATCTCGTCCCCCAGCCAAGCACTACATGCGCCGCAAACCAGCATTTGACGTGGCCTGCCAGCGGGTGGCAGCGCACCGTGCTGATGCACTCGTTGTGTCACTGGGGCTTGACACGTTTGCTGACGACCCGATTTCCACCTTCAAGCTGCACTCGCCTGATTTTGCAAAGCTCGGCAGCCAGATTTACAACCTGGGACTACCGGCGGTATTGATTCTGGAAGGTGGTGATGCGGCAAAAGAACTGGGCATCAACGCCGCGCAGGTACTGGGTGCATTTGATGGTGGCCGCTACCTGCCTCATCCCTGATAATTGCAGCAACCCGGTATTGCTCGTACCCAAAAACATACAAGGATTCAACCCATGTCCTGGCTAGAAAAACTCCTCCCACCCAAAATCTCCCCCACCGACCCAACCGAGCGCCGCAGCGTGCCCGAGGGGCTGTGGATCAAATGCCCCAGCTGCGAAGCCGTGCTTTACAAGACTGATCTGGAGAAAAACCAGAACGTTTGCCCGCAATGCAGCCACCATCACCGCATTGGCGCAAGGGCGCGGCTCGATGCTTTTCTGGACCCTGAGGGCCGATACGAACTTGGGCAGGAGGTGCTGCCGGTTGATGCACTGAAGTTCAAGGACAGCCGCAAATACCCAGAGCGACTGAAAGAGGCGCTGGAGAACACGGGCGAGACTGACGCGTTGATCGTGATGGGTGGGGCCGTGCACAGCATTGGCGTGGTGGCAGCGTGCTTTGAGTTCGACTTTATGGGCGGCAGCATGGGCAGCGTGGTGGGCGAGCGCTTCGTACGCGGCGTGCATGCGGCCATTGAGCAAAAAGTCCCCTTTATCTGCTTTACCGCCACAGGTGGTGCGCGTATGCAAGAGGGCCTGCTCAGCCTCATGCAAATGGCTAAAACGAATGCATCACTGACCCGGTTGGCGAAAAAAGGCTTGCCTTACATCAGTGTGCTGACAGACCCGACCATGGGCGGCGTGTCGGCTGGTTTTGCGTTTGTCGGTGATGTGGTGATTGCCGAACCCAAGGCACTGATTGGTTTTGCCGGGCCCCGCGTGATTGAATCGACCGTTCGCGTCACACTGCCTGAAGGTTTTCAGCGTGCCGAGTTTTTGCAAACCAAAGGCGCAGTCGACTTTATTTGCGACCGCCGGGAGCTGCGCAAAACCATCGCGTCAACACTTGCCATGCTGCAAAAGCAGCCTGCAGATGCAGTGGCTTAAAGCGTCGCCTGCCTGTTGAATGCTATTTATTTTATAGCTACTTGCGCAATATTTATATGGGCTAGAGCCCTAAAACATACTTGGTATTGACAGTTCTAACGATTTCAGACGCTTTTTGATTTAATCTCTCATCACATCAAGTGCGCACTTTTTTTCAGCAACTCTTTTGAGGCATTTCTTTCATGTCTGACACGCTCAAGTTGTTCAGCCTTCCGTTATTTCCCTTGGGCAGTGTGCTTTACCCCGGTGGGTTGTTGCCACTGCGGATTTTTGAAGTTCGCTACCTGGACATGATTGGCAAATGCCACAAAAATGGCGCGCCGTTTGGCGTCGTGTCATTGACTGCGGGGACTGAAGTGCGCAAGGCCCAGCCCGGCAAAGCAGACAAGCCAACGGGCGACGGCTTTGCAAGCGAAGAGTTTTCGGGCACCGGCACGCTGGCCACCATCACCGAATTTTCAATACCGCAGCCGGGCTTGATGGTGATCCGCTGCGTGGGCGCGCAGCGCTTCAAAATCAACAACCGAGAAAAGCTCAAACATGGTTTGTGGATTGCCGATGTAGAGCGGATAGACGACGATATGGCAATCAGTGTTCCCGAAGATTTAAAGCCCTGCGCCAATTCGCTGGGCAAGCTCATCAAAAGCCTGCAACAACGCAGTATGCCCGCTGACCAGATGCCCTTGATACCGCCCTACCTGTTGGACGACTGCGGCTGGGTTGCCAACCGCTGGTGCGAGTTGCTGCCGCTACCACTTGAGCTGAGGCAACGCCTGATGGCGCTGGACAACCCGCTTGTAAGGCTAGAGTTGATCAGCGACATTCTGGAACGCACCGGAATCGCGCTTTAGTTTCACATTTAAATTAACGCTTTGTGCTTTGTATTCCGGCAAGTGGCTGCACACCACTTACGACTTGGCCGTGAAACTTGTATTTACTTCAATTTACCTATGCAAACTTTGCCCACCCCTTTAATTCCCCCCCACGATGAAAACCAGTTGATGCTTGAGCGGCAGGGCAAGCTGGCTGCCTTGCGCGCAGCGGGTATTGCTTTTCCCAACGACATCAAACCCCAGCACCGCGCCGAGGCGCTGTTTGCCCAGTACGACAGCAAAACCAAAGAAGAGCTGGAGCCGCTGGCTGTGACGGTCAGCGTGGCTGGCCGCATGATGCTCAAGCGGGTGATGGGCAAGGCCAGCTTTGCCACGCTACAAGACGCATCGTTTGGTCCGTCGGGCGGGCGTATTCAGGTTTACATCAACAACGAAGGCGTGGGCGAAGACGTTCACAACGCCTTCAAACATTGGGACTTGGGCGATATTGTTTGGGCCAGTGGCACGCTGTTTAAAACCAAAACTGGCGAGTTGTCGATTCACGCCACGGCCATCCGACTCGTGACAAAAAGCCTACGCCCGCTGCCAGACAAGTTTCATGGCATGGCCGACCAGGAGGTCAAGTACCGCCAGCGCTATGTTGATTTGATCACCGACGAATCAGCTCGCAAGCGCTTCATGGCGCGCAGCAAGGCGGTCAGCGGTATTCGTGAATTTATGGTGGCACACGACTTTTTAGAGGTCGAAACGCCGATGCTGCACCCGATTCCGGGCGGGGCCAATGCCAAACCTTTCAAGACGCACCATAACGCGCTCGACCAGGAAATGTTCTTGCGCATTGCACCCGAGCTGTACCTGAAACGGCTGATTGTGGGCGGCTTTGAGCGCGTGTTTGAGATCAACCGCAGCTACCGCAACGAAGGCATCAGCGTTCGCCACAACCCTGAATTCACGATGATGGAGTTTTATGCCGCATGGTGGAATTACCAGGACTTGATGACGTTTACCGAGGCGTTGATTCGCGATGTAGCGCAAAAGATTTGCGGCTCATTGCAACTGAGCTATGCCGACAAACCAGTCGACTTAAACCAACCATTTGAACGCCTGACGATTCGCGAAGCGATTTTGAAGCACACCGTTGCTTCCTTGGGCGTGGATGCAGGCGTTGACGATGCCGTGTGGCTAACCGACAAGTTGAAAAAACTCGGTTTTAACGAGCAAAAAAATCGCTTGAGTACCCGTTCACTTGCCAGCTTGCAAGTCATGTATTTTGAAGAAACGGTGGAAGAAAAGCTCTGGCAGCCCACCTTCATCATGGAGCACCCGACGGAGATATCGCCGCTGGCACGCGCCAACGACGCACGGCCTGAAGTGACCGAACGCTTTGAGCTGTACATCACCGGCCGCGAGTTTGGCAATGGCTTTAGCGAGTTGAACGACGCGCAAGAGCAAGCTGCCCGTTTTAACGCGCAAGTCGCCGCCAAAGACAGTGGCGACGACGAAGCCATGTTTTACGACCACGACTTTGTCCGTGCACTGGAATACGGCATGCCGCCCACCGGTGGCTGCGGCGTAGGCATTGACCGGCTGATGATGCTGCTGACGGACAGCGCCAGCATTCGCGATGTGATTTTGTTCCCGGCTCTGCGCAGAGAGGTTTAGGAGAGTTTTCAACGCGGAGCAGACAGGAGAGCGCGGAGGACGCGCAGGTGATTTGAAAAAATTTGTCCACCCCTCATCAACAAAACATCTCTCCGCGTCCTCCGCGCTCTCCTCTTCTCCGCGTTGAAATGACCCGATTTTCTGTATGATTTTGGCCTCCAGCCCAATAAAAAAGGGTGCAAGCAGCTCCTGAATTGATAGTAATTAACCCTAGTGAAATACCTCAGCGCCTATCCCGAAAGCCTGCAATCGCAAGTGCAGCAACTGCAAGCCTTGGGCAAACTGGGCGACATGCTGCTCAAAAAATACCCGCGCGCCCACAGCGTACGCACTGATAAAGCGTTGTACGACTACGTGATGACGCTAAAAAACGAGTTTCTGCGCAGTTCGGAGCCGCTTTCAAAAGTTGCTTTTGACAACCGTCTGCAAGTCATCGCCCATGCTCTGGGCACGCACACCCAAATCAGCCGCGTGCAAGGCAACAAGCTCAAAGCCAAACGCGAAATCCGTATATCGTCGCTGTTCAAGGAAGTGCCTGACGAGTTTTTACGCATGATCACCGTGCATGAGCTCGCCCACATCAAGGAAAAAGAGCACGACAAGGACTTTTACAAGTTGTGTACTTATATGGAGCCGCAGTACCACCAATATGAATTTGACCTGCGCGTGTACCTGACGCACATGGATTCCAGCGGGAAACTGGCCTGGGCTGCGGGTTAACAGCTGGTGACGAAACCGGCGGCGTTCAGTTTGCAGGCGTTTTAAATTTAAAACTGCAATAACTGATCACCGCACACTCCCAGCAGCGCGGCGTACGGGCTGTGCACACATAACGGCCGTGCAATATCAGCCAGTGGTGTGCATCCACCAGGTATTCGGGCGGTATGCGCTTGAGCAGCTTCAGCTCAACCGCTAGCGGCGTTTTGCCAGGTGCCAGCCCCGTGCGGTTGCCCATGCGAAAGATGTGCGTGTCGACCGCCATGGTTGCTTCACCAAAGGCAGAGTTCAGCACCACGTTGGCTGTTTTACGGCCCACGCCTGGCAACGCCTCAAGTGCCTCACGCGAGCGCGGCACGGTGCTGCCGTGCAGATCAACCAGCATCTGGCAGGTTTGCATCAGGTGTTTTGCCTTGCTGCGAAATAAACCGATGGTTTTGATGTGTGCTTCAAGCCGCGTCAGCCCCAAGTCCAGAATGGCTTGAGGCGTGCTGGCTACCGCAAAGAGCCTGCGCGTCGCCTTGTTCACGCTGACATCTGTGGCTTGAGCCGACAGCAGCACAGCGGTCAGCAACTCAAACACGCTGGTATATTCAAGCTCGGTTACAGGCTGTGGATTGGCTGCTTTCAAGGTGGCAAAAAACGGCACGATGTTTTCTTTTTTCATAAAGTCATTTTTACATGCCTCTTCAATTTGCTAGCCGCCTGAACAATGTAGAAACCTCCGCGATTCGCGAGCTTTTCAAGCTGCTAGGCAAGCCCGGCATCATCAGCTTTGCGGGTGGGTTTCCAGACCCTGCCATGTTTGATGTAGCAGGTATCCAAGAGGCATCAAACAAAGCGCTGGTCGAAGACCCAGGTGCCGCACTGCAGTACGGCGCCACTGAAGGTTACGGGCCGCTGCGCGAAGAGCTGGCCCGCTTCATGGGTACAAAAGGTGCGGCGTTAACGGCTGATGAATTGATTGTGACGACCGGCAGCCAGCAGGCGCTTGACTTGCTGGGCAAAACCATGATTTCGCCGGGCGACAAAATCATTGTTGAGGGGCCGACGTTTTTGGCGACCATTCAATGCTTCAGGCTCTACGGGGCAGAACTGATCAGCGCACCATGCGATGGCCACGGCGTTAAAACCGATGAACTTGAAAAACTGATCGCAGAACATCAACCCAAATTTGTGTATTTGATTCCTACCTTTGGCAACCCCAGCGGTGCCTTGTTAAGTCTGGAGCGTCGCAAAAAAGTGTTGGAAATGGCCGTCAAATACAACACATTGATTGTTGAAGACGACCCTTACGGCGATTTGTACTTTAATGAGCCGCCGCCGCCCTCATTGCTTGCACTTAGCGTCGACGTGCCTGGTAGCCGCGACCTGATCGCCTACTGCGGCTCTCTGTCAAAAGTGCTGTCCCCGGGCCTGCGCGTTGGCTGGATGATTGCGCAGCCCGAGCTGTTGGCAAAAGCCACCATGTGCAAGCAGTTCAGCGACGCGCACACCAGCACGTTTGCCCAAGCTACAGCAGCGCAATACCTGAAAGCCGGCCGCATGCCCGCCACGCTGGACAAGGTGCGCACCGTGTACGCAGCGCGCGCCAAGGCGATGGGTGATGCGCTCACGCGTGAGCTGGGCGATGCGGTGGAGTTCACGCAGCCGCAAGGTGGGCTGTTTTTCTGGGCCCGGCTCACAGGTAACGGCGGCAAGACGACAGACGCAAATGTATTTGCCAAACGCGCTATAGAGCAGGGCGTTGCCTTTGTGCCGGGCGCGCCGTTTTATGCTGCACGCCCAGACAATTCCGCTTTCAGGCTGAGTTTTGCCACAGCAGAGGAAAGCAAGATAGTTGAAGGCGTTGGGCGTCTGGCGCGTACATTGGCGAATACACCTGTCGAATCAATTTAAGCCCTGGGAGCTTCAACACATGTACGCTACAGGTTTATTTAATAGGTTGCTTGACCAGTCATAAAGGATATCTCGTGAAAAAACTTTTCCCCTCCGCTAACGAGGCCCTCAAAGGTGTCGTTCAGGACGGCCAGTTGCTGGCTGTGGGCGGCTTTGGCCTGTGCGGTATCCCCGAGGCTTTGATTGACGCACTGAAAGACAGCGGCGTGCAAAACCTCACAGTCATCTCCAACAACGCGGGTATTGATGGATTTGGGCTTGGCAAATTGCTGGAGACGCGGCAAATCAAAAAAATGATTGCCAGCTACGTTGGCGAGAACAAGGAGTTTGAGCGGCAATACCTGGCGGGTGAACTGCAACTTGAATTTACCCCGCAAGGAACGCTGGCAGAAAAGCTGCGTGCAGGCGGCTCTGGCATCCCGGCATTTTTCACCAAAACCGGCGTGGGCACCCTGGTGGCTGATGGCAAGGAACAACGCGAGTTTGATGGTGAAACTTATGTGATGGAGCGGGCGCTGTTGCCTGATGTTTCACTCGTCAAAGCCTGGCGCGCAGACCAGTCTGGCAACCTGCAATTTCGCCTGACAGCGCGAAACTTCAACCCGGCTGTTGCCATGGCAGGCAAAGTGTGCATCGTTGAAGTTGAAGAGGTGGTTGAAACCGGCGCCATGGAGCCAGATCAGATTCATCTGCCCGGTATTTACGTACACCGCATCGTGTGCAACCCAACACCTGAAAAACGCATCGAAAAACGGACGATTACGCAGTAAATAACCTTGCGGGAAAGACCAATGAGCGCGCGAAGCGCACCGTTGCTCTGTCCCCAACCAATCAAAAGGAGTTTAATCATGGCCTGGACACAAGACCAAATGGCAGCCCGCGCTGCCCAGGAATTGCAAGACGGTTTTTATGTCAACCTGGGTATCGGCATCCCCACGCTGGTGGCTAACCATGTCAGCCCTGACATTGAGGTGTGGCTGCAATCTGAAAACGGCATGCTGGGCATTGGCCCATTTCCGACGGAAGACGAAGTTGATGCGGATCTGATAAACGCCGGTAAACAAACCGTGACGACGATCAAGGGATCATCGATTTTTGGCTCTGACCAATCGTTCGGCATGATTCGCGCCGGCAAAATCAACCTGAGTATTCTGGGCGCCATGCAGGTCAGCGAGAAAGGCGATTTGGCCAACTGGATGATTCCGGGCAAGATGGTCAAAGGCATGGGCGGCGCGATGGACTTGGTGGCTGGCGTCAAGCGCGTGATTATTTTGATGGAACACGTTGCACGCAAAAAAGACGGCACAGAAGACATGAAAATTTTGCCGCAATGCACGCTGCCGTTAACCGGCGTGGGCGTTGTTGACCGGATCATCACTGACCTGGCTGTGATGGATGTGACGCCTGAAGGCTTGAAGGTTGTTGAACTGGCGGATGGCGTGACGCTGGAGGCACTGCAGGCTAAAACTGGTGTCAAGCTCGTTTAACTTGCGTCGTATTCTCATCGTGCTTGGTACAAACCCGTAACCGTGCTACATTAGTTGGCTTGGTGTTGCACACAGTGCGAACCATTTCTACATCTACCTCACACTTGTCGACTCTTTGATTGAGTCACCGTTTCAGGCAAATTCTTTGACCTGATTCGCATATTCGTTTGATGGTTGATGTTTTATTAACCATGAACGAAGCGGCCTGAAACATCAGGCCGTGCAAGTTCTGCTGCGTTTTGTCAAAAACAGCTCCGCAGTTGGACAAGCATGCGTACATTTAGTGAGAAAAAACATGACTGATTCTTTTGAAGTTAACGGCGACTCTTTTGCCGAAGCAAATTTCGACGCTGAAAATGCTGGCGCGTCCGACTTTTCCAGCACGCCACACTTTACCGACGCTGCTGGCGTGCTGGAAACATCTTTGGATGCGATTGCGCCTGAGCCAAACGGCTTCGTAAAACTCGGCTTGGCCAAAGAGCTGCTGCAAGCCGTTGCGGACATGGGTTTTACCCAGCCGACCGCTGTACAAATGGCCACCATCCCCAAGGCCATGCAGGCGCTTGACGACCAAAACGCCGAAGTAAACACGGATAAAAAAGCAAAGTTCACCGACCTGCTGGTGTCCAGCCAAACCGGTAGCGGCAAGACAGCTGCGTTTTTGTTGCCCGTGTTGCACACGTTGCTCAAGCAGCAAGAAGAAGCCGAGCGCTTTGAACGTGCTGAGTTTGAACGCTTGTCTGCCGAGGCTGTTGCACGCGGTGAAGCCCCTGCCAAAAAGCCAAAGCGCAAAGACCCGACCAACATGCGCAACTTCAAAGCTGCCACACCTGGCGCGCTGATTTTGTGCCCAACCCGTGAGTTGGCGCAGCAAGTGTGTGCCGACGCGATCGACCTGGTACGCCATTGCCGCGGCCTGCGTATTGCCAACGTGGTGGGCGGTATCCCTTATCAGTTGCAAATTGCCAAATTGCAAAACGCCAATTTGGTGGTTGCAACGCCGGGCCGTTTGCTGGACTTGCAGCGCAGCATGCAGATCAAACTCGACCAGGTGCAGTTTTTGGTGGTGGACGAGGCCGACCGCATGTTGGACCTCGGCTTTGCTGACGACCTGACCGAAGTCAACCAGCTGACGATTGAGCGCAAGCAAACCATGATGTTCAGCGCCACGTTTGCGCCGCGCATCATGCAGCTGGCCACGCGCGTCATGCGCCAGCCGCAGCGCGTTGAGATTGACTCACCGCATGAAAAACACGCGTCAATCACCCAGTCACTGCACTGGGCGGACAACATGGCCCACAAGCGCAAGTTGCTTGACCACTTGTTGCGCGACACCACGATTAATCAGGCGATTGTTTTCGCTTGCACGCAAGTTGAGTGCGACGGCTTGGCCAATGACCTGGTGCAAGACGGTTTTAGCGCTGTGGCATTGCACGGCGCGCTGGGCCAGGGCCTGCGTAATCGCCGCTTGATGGCTTTCCGTGATGGCCGCGTGCAAGTTTTGGTAGCAACAGACGTCGCCGCCCGAGGTTTGGACGTGCCCACAATTACGCACGTGATTAACTATGGTTTGCCGATGAAAGCCGAAGATTACGTTCACCGCATTGGCCGTACTGGCCGGGCGGGCCGTGAAGGCAACGCGATCACGATTGCCGAGTTTCGTGATCGCCGCAAGATTCAGGACATTGAGCACTACTCACAACAAAACCTCAAAGCCAGCGTGATTGCGGGTCTGGAGCCGCAGCAGCGCTTTGCGCCGACATCTGACCGCCCACGCGGCAACTTTGGTGGCCGTGATGATCGCGGTGGATCACGTGGAAGTTTTGGTGGCAGTGGTGGCTATGCTGGCCGTAAGCCAGCTGGTGGTGGTTTCAATGCTGGTGGCGGTGATCGTGGTGGTTTTGGCGGAAATTCAGGTGGGCAGCGCGACGACCGCGGTGGCAACTTCCAGGGTCGTCCTGCGCCTCAAGGTGGTTACGCTGACCGCAGCGGTTTTAATGACCGTGGTCCGCGCCGCAGTGATGACAACGGTGGTAACCGTGGTAACGGCGATAATTTTGCACCGCAAGAGCAACGCAGTTTTGCACCTCGTGAAGAGCGTAGTTTTGCGCCGCGCCAGGAACGTTCGTTCGCGCCACGCGGTGACTCGTTTGCACCACGCGGTGATGGGTTCGCCGCACGCGAAAATGGGTTCGCCGCTCGCGGCGAGGGCTTTGCGCCAAAACCTGCCTTCGCAAAGCCTGCCTTCGCCAAGCCAGCCGGCAAGGTGTTTGTGCCGCGCGATGCGGCCAAGAAGTCTGCCAAGTTTTCCAAAGCACGTGACTGATCTCTCCTACTCCCTCTCCCGTTGGGAGAGGGTGGGGGCTGAACGCTGCGGCTCCAGCTGCACCTGCGCGCAGCTGGACAGCGTGAAGAAGCCCAGGCTCTGCTGGGCTGCGGTCTGCAAGACAGGGCTAGCGGTTCTTGAAATCGCGCAGGTGGTTGATTGAATGCGGGAAGCCCTCACCCTAACCCTCTCCCAGCGGGAGAGGGAACTAAGAGGGGGGTGTTCGCTCGTCACGAAGCAAATTCTGTCAGCAACTTGCCAGCTAACGGCGGTTCTTTCAGTAAGCCCTGGTTATCAGCTACTTACTGCCCGTTCACCCACACCCCATGCACGCCTACCGCATCCGTCGTCAACCGCGCTGCGCCGCCAGGCAAGTCAAATACGCGGTGCTTGGGGCCACGGCTTACGCTTTCAGGGTCGAACAGCAACAGGTCTGCTGCCATGCCTTCTTTAATCATGCCGCGATCTGTCATTCCGAAAATACTGGCCGGCTGTGATGTCAGGCGGCGAAAAGCCTTCTGCAAGCTCATAGCTTTCAGATCAAGTAATTTCATTTCCATATCATTCGTGCACGCGAAGGCGAAGCGACGACAGTACAAACGTACGGCTAGCGAAGCCGACAAAGTGCACGGATGATGTGGAAATGGAAAACGGCTCAGCAAATGCAGGCCAAAGCCTGCGTCGTTGAAAAATGTCAGGTGTGCACCCGCATCGCTCAGCGAAATAATGCTGTTATTGATCCGGCCTTGTGAACTATGAACCGTTCGCCCTGAGCTTGTCGAAGGGTTTCGACAAGCTCAACCCGAACGGAAATTGAGGCATCAGCGGGCC
>JAYURC010000020.1:0-11918 GCA_043756405.1 Polaromonas sp. | reverse complement strand
TGCATGAGCCATCAGCAAATCAATCGCCGTGTCGTCCACATGCGCCAACACAGCCAGTTTGTTTTTTGCCGCAAATTGCATCAGCTTTTTAGCCACTGCACCATTCGCATTGGCGCTGTCGTACAAATGAAATTCGCCAATGCCTTTGTACGGCCCGGCCTGGTCGCCAGCCAGGCCACGTGCAAACTCGGCTTGCACCATGTCGTAAATCGTCTCGTCTTTAAACCAGCTGTCGTAGTCGGCCCGGTTGCGGTACAGCCGAATAAAAGGCACCACCGTCACGCCAGCTTTGCGCGTCTCGGGCGATGCGGCCAGCGCCTTGCTGCCGTCGTTGGGGCGGCTGTTGGCAACGATGGCCTTTACGCCGCTCTTCTGCACACGCGCCAGCACATCGCTGATGGGGTGCGCACCGCTGGCTGCCTCGTCGTTATAGTGCAGGTGCGCGTCAAACAAGGGGCCGGTGTAGTCGGCAGCGTGCGCTGGCATCACCACTGAAAAAGCAGCCACTATAAAAACAGGAGCTGCTTGCGCCCGAATCCATTGGGCTGCAGCCTTAAAAAATACCTGAAAAACGGCTTTCTGAGTCATTTTGAAGCCCTTTCAACAAATCCCAACAGGTTTCAGGCCAGTTTTTCAGCAAAAAACGCCAGCGTACGTTCGCGTGCCAGGTCAGCGGCTGGCTGGTTGTACGACCCACGCTGGTCACAGTTAAAACCGTGGTCAGCGTCGTAGGAGTGGACGGTCACGCCCGGGTGCGCAGCCGCAAAAGCCTGCACGCCATCCATCGGGATGTAGCCATCTTTCTCGCCAAAGTGGGCCATCACCGCGCATTTGGGCTGGCGTGCAATTTCAGAGGCTGCCGTCATGCCGCCGCCGTAATAAGGCGCTGCGGCGCTGATGCCATCAAGCGTACAGGCTGACTGCCACGTCAGCAGGCCGCCCCAGCAAAAACCAATCACACCCACTTTGCCGCCCGACTGCTTTGCCGCGTAGTCGATTGCTGCCTGAATGTCTTGCATCACGCCTGGCGCGGGCAAGTCGGTGGCTGCTGCTTTCAAGCCCATGCCGGCCGTCATGTCATCGGGCTGGTAGCCCAGATTAACGCCGGGCGTCACGCGTTCAAACATGGCGGGCGCAATGGCCAGATAGCCATGTGCGGCAAAACGGTCAGTCACGGCCTGAATGTGCGAGTTGACACCAAAGATTTCCTGAATCACGACAACGGCTGCTTTGGCAACACCGGCGGGTTGAGCCACGTACGCGGGCACAGCAAAACCGTCTGCAGCTGTGAGATGAATGAACTGACCCATGGTGATTTCTCCGGTTGGTAAAGTACATGGTTATAGCAAACTCACAAACAGTCAGGAGACAGCTTTGAGGCAAGTCCTTTTAATCACCGGCGGCTCGCGCGGCATTGGTGCTGCTACCGCGCTGTTGGCCGCCACGCAGGGTTATGCAGTCGCTGTTAATTACACCGCCAACTCACTGGCTGCTGATGAGGTGGTGCGGCGCATTCGCGAAGCAGGAGGCACCGCAATGGCGGTGCGGGCGGACGTCAGCATTGAGGCCGAGGTGCTGGTGATGTTTGAAAAAGTTGACGCCAAACTGGGGCATTTGACAGCGCTGGTCAATAACGCGGGCGTGGTGGACGTGACCAGCCGCGTTGACGGCATGAGCCTGGAACGCCTGCAGCGCATGTTTGCCATCAACGTGTTTGGCTCGTTCATGTGCGCGCGTGAAGCCGTCAAACGCATGAGCACGCGCTATGACGGCTCTGGCGGCTGCATTGTCAATGTGTCCAGCGCTGCAGCCCGCCTGGGCGCACCTGGCCAGTATGTTGATTACGCCGCTGCCAAAGGCGCGATCGACACCTTCACGGTTGGCCTGGCCAAAGAAGTGGCGCTTGAAGGCATTCGCGTTAACGCAGTGCGGCCCGGCATTATTGAAACCGACATTCACGCGTCCGGCGGCCTGCCCAATCGTGCCAAAGACTTGGCACCGCTTGTGCCGATGCAAAGGGCTGGTACAGCAGCTGAAGTGGCCGAGGCCATCGTATGGTTGCTGAGTGAAAAGTCAAGTTACACCACTGGCACGATCGTTGATGTGGCAGGAGGCCGCTGATGGACTTCAAACCCCTCATCACCCTGCTGGCCATCGTCAACCCGCTGGCCATCGTGCCGTTTTTCATCCACTACACGCAAGGCTTTTCAAAAGCGCAAAAGCAGCGCACGATTCTGATCTCATCGTTCAGCGCGTTTGTTGTCATTGCAGTCAGTGCGCTGGCGGGCTTGAAGATTCTCGAATTTTTTGGTATCTCGCTGGCGAGTTTTCAGGTCGGCGGCGGCATGCTGCTGCTGATCAGCTCCATGAACATGCTCAACGCCCAGCCCGCAGAGGCCAAGCCCAGTACGCACGACATGGAAGACGGCGCCGCCAAAGCCGCCATGGGTGCCAGCATTGCCGTGGTGCCGCTGACCATACCGCTACTCACCGGCCCGGCCACCATGTCTACCGTGGTGATTTACGCTGAAAAAGCCAAAACCTTTTTGCAACTGAGCACGCTGGTCGGGTACGGCCTGGTCATTGGATTGGCAACAGCGCTTTGCTTTTCACTCGCCGACCCGATTGCCAGAGTCCTCGGTAAAACCGGCATCAACGTGATGACGCGGCTGATGGGTTTGATACTCGCTGCGCTGGCGGTTGAGGTCATGGCCGATGGGTTGGGGAAGCTGTTTCCGTTGTTGCGTGGTTAGGGTTGGGAGAATGCATTGAAATTTCATCGGGGCAATTCGTTGTTTTTAGCGCTGTTAATTCTTGCTTTGATAGCTGTCATGATGACTCAATCAATTTATAAACTGCCTTATCAGGTCAGATTTACTCTGCCTGCCTTGAACTATTGGATTGGTGCTGTTATGGCGCTGTCTGTGCCAGTTTTGCTGTTTTGGATATCACGCAGCCTGGGTAGGAAGTGGATCAGAGGTCTGGTTATGTCGCTATCTGTATTGCTACTTCTGCCCTCTCTTGTAATTTCTGGGTGTGCGGCGCTTGATGCGCCAGCAGCTAATGAAAGGTTAGATGGATCGTATGAACTGATCAGTGAAGCTGCTGGTGAGTCATCAAATTTCAGGCTTTATAGAACAAACTGCGGAGCAACGTGTTCTTTTGGTCTTGACCTGCGTGAGGAGCGCGATACATTCTTAGGCGTAAAACTGGTTTCACCAATGTGGTCTCTGTATCGTGCTTCAGAAGGTCGTGTTGTAGTCGAAAAATCCACTGTAAGAGTTCTTCATGGAAACGATGTTTTAGTCGTGTTACAGAAATGAAAAGACTTTGACTCAAAAAATCAATGTTGGGAGCTTGCCCGCTTTTAACCTGGCTGGGCAGCTTAAGACTGAAGAGGATATTGCGATCTATCTTGAGTTGGCAGTTGAAAACGGTAGCTCTTTTGACTTGGACCATGCTGCAAATGTCGCAACCCAAGCGCGTGAAATATGGCGCTTAAAAATAGCACCAGAAAAAACTTTTTCAGACTCCAAAAATGAAACGAATCCTCATCAGCACAGACTCCCCCTTTGAAGCGCAAATTGGCTATTCACGCGCCGTGGTCGCAGGGGACTGGGTATTCGTATCTGGTACGACCGGATTTGACTACAGCGACATGACGATATCGAGTGATATCGCGGCGCAAACTGAGCAGTGTCTGAAGAACATCCAATCAGCGTTACAGCAGGCGCATGCGTCAATAGCCGATGTGGTGCGTGTGACTTATGTGTTGCCTGATGCGTCGCAGTTTGAAGCCTGCTGGCCGGTACTTCAAAAGTATTTTGGCGATATTCGCCCGGCTGCAATGATGATCTCTGCTGGACTTTTGGATGCGCGCATGCTGATTGAAATTGAAGTTACTGCACTGAAGTCCACGGCCTGATAAGCCGTGCCGGCCGGGTTAGCGCCGCTGGGTTTGCTGCAACCACACATCTATTTCTTCAATCGCCGCATCAGTAGCAGCGGCCAAGGCTCGTACACCGCCTTGCGCATCAGCTGTTGGCGCAGGTCGCTGCACCACCACGCTGCGCTGCGCGATCAACTTTTCTCCACTGGTGGCTTGCTCTATCAATGTGGCGCGCAAACGGATCAGGCCGACACTGGCATTCGGGGTGGTGAAGACATGACTGAACTCATCAAGATCCAGGCGCAACAGCAGAGGCAGCACGGCGTTTTGGCTTCGGTTTAACGCCAGGCCGCCTCGAGCGTCAAAAATGTTGCGCTGCTGGCCCAACTGCTCGCGCAGGCGCTGGCGCACCAGTTGTGCAGGCGGCATCGACCAGCGGGCAAAAGTGTAGGGGCGCAGTTCCTGTTCGTTCAGGTAAGTCAGGCGGTACAGCACGGCCTGGTTGTCCAGCGCACCACCCGATGTATTGATGTCATCAATCGCCAGTGCGGGCAAGGTGGGCAACGTCGTTTGCGACCCGGTCGGCACAGTCGTCAGATTGCCGGGCCCAAAGTCGTACAGTGCGGCGCGCACGGGCTTGTCGGGCAGCGCTGAGCAGCCAGACAGCAAAAACCCTGCAAATAACAAACAATATCGGCCTCTAGCCCAGATATTACGGGCGTAAGCAGCTCCTGAATTCATAGCATTCATAGCATTGATGGCATGTGTGTTCATTTTTGTACTCCCGTGGCTGAAAAGCCAGGCTCACCCGGCCCTGGCTGCGGCGTGCCGTTGCCAAAAATCAGCGACTGTGGGTTGTCGTCCACCGCATTGACGGTGCGGCGCAGCTGGCGCATGGTGCGGGCGGTTTCATCAGCCACCGCGCCCAGCTTGGGCAGGGTGGCGGCGCTGAAAGTTTCCACCCCTGCGGCCAGTGCAGTTCCGCCTTCAGACAACTTGTCCAACGGGCCGCCCTTCTCGTTCAGGCGTTTGGCCGTGATGCCAATCTCGCCCATGGCCGCGCCCGCTTTGGTTGACGTGTCTTGCAGCGACACAATGGCCGTGTCCAGGTTTTTGACCAGCCGGGGGATGTTGACCTTGTCGGGCCCCAGTTGCGCATTCAGGATACTGGTCATGCTGGTTGACAGGTTGCTCACGTTGTTGGCGGCTTGTCCCATTGCGTCAAGCGCTGTAACAAGCCGCTTTTGATTGTCTTCAGCCAGCATCTGGTTCAGTTTGGTGCTGGCTTGCTCGACCTGCTCAAAAATGACTTCGCTTTGCTTGAGCAGCTTGTCCAGACCGCCCGGCTTGAGCGGTATGCGCGGCGGGTCGTCGTCGTTGGGTACCAGGCGTTCGGCAGACCCGCCGCCATCGTCAAGCTGAATGAAACCCAGGCCCGTGACGCCTTGCGACGCGACCGTGGCAAACACTGACTTTGTCACAGGCGCGGCCCGGTCAATGGAGATGCGGATCAGCACATTGCCCTTGACCTTGCTGTCAAAACCAATCAGCTCCACTTTGCCAACAGGCACGCCCCGAAAGCGCACCACTGCTTGCGGCTGCAAGCCGCTGACAGTTTCAGATGTGGACATTTCATACATGTCGCGCTGGCTGGTGTCACGCAGCAGCCAGACGGCGAGCAGGCCCAAAAGGGCGCTGACGACCAATACAAACGCGCCTGCAGCCATGGCATGGGCTTTGTTTTCCATTTCAGGTTCCTCTTTTAATCAATGAGTCTTCTCATCAAGGTGTCTTTTCAATCAATGCGTATCGTCAATCAACCTGTTTTTTGCGGCAAGTCATTGAGCAGCCCCATGGCGCGCCGCCCCCTGCCGCCCCTGAAAAACTCTTCAATAAACGGGTGCTTGAATGCCACCACTTTTTTCGGTGTGTCGGCAATGATGACGCGCTGATCTGCCAGCACGGCAATTCGGGTGCTGAGTTCAAACAACGTGTCCAGATCGTGTGTCACCATCACCACCGTCAACTCCATCGCTCTGTGCAGCGACAGCAACAGGGTGCAAAAACTGTCGGCGCTTGCAGGGTCGAGACCGGCGGTCGGCTCATCGAGCAGCAGCAGCGGCGGGTCCATGATCAGCGCCCGGGCAAGAGCGACGCGCTTGATCATGCCGCCTGACAAATCACTTGGCATTTTGGCCGCCGCATCGGGGCTCAAGCCGACCATTTGCAGCTTGACCATCGCAGCCTCTCGTACCAGTTCAGGCGGCAAAATCTTCAGCTCGCGCAGGGGGAAGGCGATATTTTCCAGCACCGTAAAAGCCGAGAACAAAGCGCCTTGCTGAAACAGCATGCCGACCCGGCTGGCTGCGCCGCGTCGGCTCAGCTCGGCGGCTGGCCTGCCCAGCACGGTGATGTCGCCTTGGGTCGGGTGTTCCAGCCCCAGCATTTGCCGGAGCAACACCGTTTTACCGGTGCCCGAGCCACCTACCAGAGACAAAATTTCACCGCGCTCAATGGTCAGGTTCAGGTCTTTGTGAACGACCGATTCCTTCTCACCATTTTGAAAAACAGTCCAGAGTTTTTGGATGTCGACGACGGGGGTATTCATTTCTCAGGCCGTTGAAGACAATTTTCCGACGGGCCGCCCCTAGGAAAATTAGCCCCCCCGGGGCTGGAGCCTGCGGCTCCAAACCTGCCTGCGCAGGTTTGGACAGGCGACAGAAGCGAAGCCTTTGGCGAGCGGCGGCCTGCAAGGTGCAGCGTATTACACGAAGTGAAAAGCGTGGGGGTCAACATTTTTAAATACCGACGTTCTTGAAGAGTACGGCGAATAATGCATCGACCAAGATAACCACCGTGATCGACGTCACCACCGATGCTGTGGTGCCCTTGCCCAGGCTCTCGGTATTGGGTTTGACGCGCAAGCCAAAATGACAGGCCACCAGCGCGATCAGCAAGCCAAACACCACCGACTTGGCGGTCGCCAATGTCAGGTTGGACACCTCAACCGCAGCCGGCAACGCATTGATAAAAAACGCGGGCGTGATGCCCATCGCAGCACTGGCAGCCATCATGCCGCCCAGCAGTGCGGCAAGGGTCGTCCACACACTGATCAAGGGCATGACGATGGCCAGCGCCAGCGCACGCGGCAGAACTAAGCGAAAGCCCTTGGCAATGCCCAACACGCGCATCGCGTCCAGCTCCTCCGTAACACGCATGACACCAATTTGTGCGGTGATGGCCGAGCCGGAGCGGCCGGCAATCAAAATGGCCGCCAGTACGGGGCCGAGTTCGCGAATCAGCGAAATGCCCAAAATATTGACGATGAATGCGTCTGCGCCAAACTGTTTGAGCTGCTGCGAAATCAGATACGCGAGCACCACGCCAATCAAAAACCCGACCAGTGCCGTAATCGGCAATGCGGTAGCGCCAATGTGATACAGATGGCCTGACAAGTCGCGCCATGGCCCTTCTTGGGGGTGACGAATCAAACGCACAATATCCAGCAGCAACTGGCCGATCAGGCGGGTCAGTGCCTTGACGTGATCCAGCAGATTGAGCAGTCGACCGCCGAGCAAACGGATGGGTTCTTTCCAGTCCGGCTTGATGAGGGGGGCGGGGACTGCCGTAAATTCAGCCACCGTTTCCAGCACCGCACGCTGGCTGGGTTCCACTTCAAGGTGGGCTGGCCAGGCGCGGCCCCAGTGGTTCCATAGCAGCTGAGCGCCCAGGTGGTCCAGCTGCTCAATTTGCCGCAAATCCCAGGAGGCAGCGGCGGGGCTTTTCAAATTGCCAAGCAGCGCAGTCAGCGTGTCCCATGTCGCCTTGCCTGTCAGGTCAGCTGCCGTCCAGGCACCCAGCACAACATGCTGCTGGCCTTGCGCTGTTTGCTGGGTGTCAATTCGAGGGGCTGAAGACGGCATGGACGATTCAAATACAGAGAATTTGTCATCGTACTGGTGAAAGCTGGGTTGCTTCTTTGCTAGCGTTGTAGCGGTGGTTTTGTCCTACAGGCTTCAGGGTCAGCGGGCTGTTGGTTAGCGCGTGCAAAAATGCGTAGCTGCTCCAGACTAAAAAACCATGCAAGACAACAAGCCCACCAACGACAACATTTTTGACTACATCATCGTCGGCGGCGGCACGGCAGGCTGCCTGCTGGCCAACCGGCTGTCTGCTGATGCCTCTAAAAAAGTGTTGATGATTGAAGCGGGCAAGAAAGATGACTATCACTGGATTCACATCCCTGTGGGCTACCTGCACTGCATCGGCAACCCGCGTACCGACTGGATGTACAACACCGAGCCGGAGCCTGGCTTGAACGGCCGCAGCCTGCGCTATGCACGCGGCAAGACGTTGGGCGGCTCGTCCAGCATCAACGGCATGATTTACATGCGCGGCCAGGCCCGCAACTACGACGAGTGGGCACACCTGACTGGGGATAGCGCCTGGACCTGGGCGAACGCATTGCCTTATTTCAAGCTGCATGAAAACCACTACAAGGGTGCCGACGAGTTTCATGGCGCGTTGGGTACCGCGCCTGAATTGATGCAAGACAAAACCGTGCCGTACCAAAAAATCTTGCGGCACCGCAAAGCGGGCGGCGAATGGATCGTCAGCAAGCAGCGCCTGCAGTGGCACATTCTGGATGCGTTTTCACAGGCCGCTGTGCAGGCAGGCATACCCGCCACAGATGACTTCAACCGCGGAAATAACGAGGGCGTGGGCTATTTTGAAGTCAACCAAAAGAACGGCTGGCGCTGGAACACGGCCAAGGCTTTTTTGCGCCCCACCTGTTATGGCCGGCCCAATTTTGAGCTGTGGAACAAAGCCCAGGTCAGCAAGTTGATCATTGAAAAGCAGCCCGACGGCAGCCAGCGCTGCACCGGGGTTGAAGTGTGGACAGGTTTAGACCACATCAACGTGATGGCGACGCGTGATTCAGCGAAAGAACGCGGCATGATCGGTGAGGTTATTTTGTGTGCAGGTGCCATTGGCTCGCCGCAGATTTTGCAGTTGTCAGGCATTGGGCCTGGGGCGTTGCTGCAACAGCACGGCATTGCTGTGGTGCAAGACCTCCCCGGCGTGGGCGCCAATCTGCAAGACCATTTGCAAATCCGCTCGGTGTACAAGATCAATGGTCCGGCCAACTCAACCCTTAATACTCTGGCCGCTACCCGCTTGGGCAAGGCACGCATTGGGCTGGAATATTTGTTCAAACGCACCGGCCCCATGAGCATGGCACCGTCGCAGCTCGGCGCATTCACCCGTTCAGACGCCAGTCAGGCGTACCCCAACATCCAGTATCACGTTCAGCCCTTGTCGCTCGACGCGTTTGGTGAACCACTTCATGCCTTCAATGCTTTTACTGCCAGCGTCTGCAACTTGGCCCCCACCAGCCGGGGCACTGTCACCATCAAAAGTCCGAACTTTGCAGACGCCCCCGCGATTGCGCCCAATTACTTAAGCACTGAGCAAGACAAAAAAGTGGCTGCAGATTCATTGCGCGTCACGCGCCGCATCGTCAGCCAAAGCGCCTTGGCGGCGTACCAGCCTGAAGAGTTCCAGCCGGGGGTGCAGTTTCAAACCGATGACGACCTGGCACGGCTGGCAGGTGACATTGCCACCACCATCTTCCACCCGGTCGGCACCACCAAAATGGGCAGAGACGATGACGCGATGGCGGTTGTTGACTCGCACCTGCGCGTGCGCGGCATTAGCGGCCTGCGGGTGGTGGACGCAGGTGTGATGCCGCTAATCACCAGCGGCAATACCAATTCACCGACACTGATGATTGCCGAAAAAGCGGCAGAGTGGATTCAGGCAGGGGTTTGAGGCGTCGCCAGCAGGCCGGACTTTGTGCAGTACCTAGTCATGCCTGTGTCGTGCGCCGCCTTTATTCGCGACGCACGCAAAGCAGGCTTTGGCGGGCAGTTTTTTAACGTCTCGTTTGTCGACACCAAAGCCTTGTCAGACGAGCTCGGCAAACAAGGCGCAGGTGTGGTGGTCACGCAGGTTGTGCCGTCGCCATACAACTCAGCCACCAGCCAGGATCTAGCAAAAACTGAAATTCATGATGCGACGTCGCGCACCACCTGACTTACTTTTACTGTGTCGCCAATCTAGCAGGCAGCGCAATACTCGTCAGATGACTCTAAACCGCAGCATATGCTTGATTGACGCTGATTTGCTATATTTTACATAGCTATCAGCGCCCGTATTTATTGACTTACACGCATAAAAGACTTCAATAAATTGGCAGCAACTCAGGCCTCGGCCGTAAAGCCAATTCTTTTCACAATCGGGCCCCAGTGGTCAAACTGCACCTTTTGGTCAGCGGCCATTTGCGCTGCGGTGCCGCCCACAGGCAACATGCCCTGAATGGCCAGGCTGTCGATGACTGACTTTTCTTTGAGCGCTGCATTAATGGCTGCGTTGGCCGCTGCAATAATGTTGGCGGGCGTTTTGGCCGGGGCGTAAAAGCCAAACCATTCCTCCACCATCAAATCAGGAAAACCCGACTCAATGAAGGTCGGGATGTCAGGCACGAAGGCTGAGCGCTGCTTGCCCGACGTGGCCAAAATGCGCAGCTTGCCCGCTTTGTGATTGGCCAAAAAGTCGCCATGCGGCGTAAACATGGATGCGAGCTGGCCGCCAATCAAGTCCACCACGCCGGGTGTGGAGCCGCGGTAGGGAATGTGCTTAAGATCCACACCGTTGTTCAGCCCCAGCAACGCGCCCAAAAAGTGTGGGGTTGAGCCTGCGGCGGGCGAGCCGTAGCTGGCGTCTTTGGGGTTGGCCTTGGCCCAGGCCAGGTAGTCCTTCACCGTCCGGACCGATGCTGGCACCAGCGGACCAACCGCCAGACCGTGCACCAGCGACGAGGCCATGCACACCGGCATCAGGTCGGTGAAGGGGTCGTAGCTCAGTTGCTTGTAAATATGCGGGTAGATTGTCATCATGGAGTAGGGGGTGAGCAGCAACGTCGCGCCGTCCGGTGCTGCAGCCTTGACCGCGTCAATCGCAATTCGGGCTGCAGCACCGGTTTTGTTTTCAACCACGGCGGCGTTGCGCGTGTAGCTTGAGCCGCCCAACTTTTCCCCCACCCGGCGACTGGTGGTGTCTGCCGAGCCACCCACCGGAAAACCGTTGATGATTTTTACCTGCTCGATAGGCAAGGCTTGGGCAAATATTGGCAAGGCAAAGCCACCCAAAACAGCTGCGGCTGTGCTGGCTTGAATGATTTGGCGGCGATTGTTCATGATGATTCCTGCAGTTAATGAATTGCTAGCGATATAATGCGACGAACACAAAGCCCGGATGTCTTTTGATTGCTATATATTTTATAGCCTCTTACCCCCGTAAATATTGGTCTAGAGACCTGAATAATACTTGAAATACGCGTTTTCAAGATGATAAGCGGCATATTTCAAGAAGACTTTATTGATCAGTCACGAGTTATTGCGGAATCTAAAACCGTTCGCCTTGAGCTTGTCGAAAGGCTTCGACAAGCTCAAGGCGAACGGGATCATGAATAACTCTTGCCGGATCAAATGATGCTTTTTGCCTGCTGGGAAGCGCCGTACAGCGCACCTCTAAGCTGCACCCAGCCCAAACTACACACGGTTGGACTGGGCGGGAAATCCCCAATGCACGGCCTTGCTGCACTGGCTATAGTCAAAGCGTTGCCAGTAAACCCTAGGGTTTGCCGGGCGAGAAGCCGAGGAGACACACAACTTGATCACTGACAGTCGGGCGTTCCAAAAGGCGTATGACTGCAACAAGGCGCTGGCAACCCCAGCGCTTTTTTTTCGTCTGAAAACATCTGGGGCAGGCCTTAAAGATATCTGTATCCCAACAAATACGACAGTCAATAACTCCCGTGCACGAGCCGTGTTGCAAGCGGTTATTTTGGAATGGTCATGGGGATTTTGGGGGTCAGATACCGTCTTGAAAGTCAAGAGCCAGCGCATTAATTTTCACTGGCATTGTGGCCGCGACGGTATTTTCAATTACTTCGGTTGCCTTTTTA
>JAYURC010000019.1:0-2065 GCA_043756405.1 Polaromonas sp. | reverse complement strand
GTGTCTGCAGCGGTCTATTTTTCGCCGCTTGTCTGCCAAATATCCCGATATTCGGCAGCTAAATCGTCAAAAACTAGCCTCGCTGGGGGCACTTTTCGCTTCGACGCCTTCTGCCGCGCAGACTCCTAGCCGACAAGCTTGTCGCTCCGCAAAATGCTACTATTTTAATAGCTACTCACGCAGGTATTGCCTGGGCTACAGGTCGATTTCGATTATAAATCGACCTTCAGGTAGTGTGCCCCCGCAATCGGGTTGTGGTAGTACGGCGGGATGCCGACAAACCCCAAGTCTTCGTACAGCGCTCGTGCCGATTCCATGTCGTCGAGCGTGTCGAGCAACACGCAGTGGTAGCCGGCCATGCGCGCCTCATCCAGCGCCGCTTCAGCCAGCTGGCGCCCCAGGCCCAGGCCGCGGTAGGGATGGCGAACATACAGCCGCTTCATCTCGGCTGCGTTCGGGTAGTCCACTGAAGCAAGCGGTCTGACTGCGCAGCAACCCGCCACTTCGCCGTCGACCAGCGCCAGCAGCAGCGCGCCTTGGGGGTTGGCATATTCGCCAGGCAGTTCGGCCAGCTCGGCATCGAAGTTCTGAAAGCACAGGTCGACAGCGAGCTGCGCCGCATACTCCGTAAAAATCTGGCGCGTGGCCTTGATCTGCGCCGATGTTTCGGGCGTGACAAGCTGGATGGAGGGGCGCTGCACAGAATCGTCGGTGGGGGGTCGGATTTCAGTGTAGCGCGCTCCGTACCCAAGCGAAGTTAAAAGGACGCTAAAAAGAAGTCGCCGCTGCCAGCGTCGACACCCAATAAGCGCCCGCAGCGCAAGCGGCAAAAATCAGCAGGGCTGCCGTACGCGTCAGCCCGTCGTCACGCGATGACGGGACAGCGAGCGCAAGGGTCTTGTCGCCATGCACCATTGCATTGACCAGCTTGTGCTGGCGCCGCTGGTAAAAGGTAATCGCACCGATATGCAACGCCACCAAGCCCAGCAGCACCCATTTGCCGACGGCCGCATGATAGAAGGTGGCAAGCTCGACTGTGGCGTTGGAAACCAGATGCGTCAGCGGCCCGGAATTGGCCACCTCGTCGTCACTCATCAAACCGGTACTGACCTGCGCAACCAAAAACACCAGCAGGGCAAAAACCGACAAGGCCCCCAACGGTGAATGGCCCACGCTATGCTCTGGTTTACCCTTGCCCTGGATGTAATTGACGATACTCTGCGGCGTGTAGATGAAGGCACCGAAGCGCGACCACCGTCCGCCCACCAGCCCCCAAATAATCCGGAACGCCAGCAACGCGATCACGCCATAGCCAAACCGAAAGTGCCAGGTCAGTGCATTGCCGCCGATCAGCCCCGAAATCGCCAGGGCGCTCACGCAGAGCAACAGCGCCCAATGAAAAAGCCGCGTTGGTAAATCCCAAACCCTGATCCTGTTGAGCGATTGATGGGTATACACGCGTACTCCTTTGTTGTTGTTGACTTCGCTTCGACAGCTTACCGGTCTTTTCGGCTGCAAATTCGATATTGGTGCTTTCCCGGGGTGACTAAGTTCCTGCGGAACTAAGCGGGCATCGCTAAACTCCAGCAGGTTGGCAAACCAGCTTCAGAAAATCTTAAGTTTGGGTTGCTAACCGGTCCATACCCCCGAACCATAAGGAAAAAAACATGAAAGCTCTTGCCTTTATTGCAGTCGCCGCGGCGCTGGTCAGCCTGTCGGCGCCAGCCGCCGCTCAATTTGCCAAACCCGAGGATGCAATCAAGTATCGTCAGAGCGCCTTGAGCGTGATGGGTGCCCATTTTGGCCGTATCGGCGCAATGACCAGTGGCAAGGCGCCTTACGACGCCAAAGTGGCCGCCGATAACGCCGACATTGTCGCCGTGATGGCAAAGCTGCCTTGGGCCGGTTTTGTTCCGGGCACGGAAACGGGTGGCAACACCAAGGCCAAGCCTGAAATCTGGACCGAGCAGGCCAAATTCAAGGAAAACAGCGACAAGATGCAGGCCGAAACCGTCAAGCTCGCTGCCGCCGCCAAGACCGGTGACCTGGCCGCGTTGAAGACCGC
>JAYURC010000018.1:0-4720 GCA_043756405.1 Polaromonas sp. | reverse complement strand
CTCGCTGTCGACCTCGACCTCTGCTGGCTTGAGCACAACCACAAGCAACCTGACCTCACTGTCGACCTCGACCTCTGCTGGCTTGAGCACAACCACCAGCAACCTGACCTCGCTGTCGACCTCGACCTCTGCTGGCCTGAGCACAACCGCCAGTAACCTGACCTCACTGTCGACCTCGACCTCTGCTGGCCTGAGCACAACCGCCAGTAACCTGACCTCACTGTCGACTACCGCGAGCACGACCGCCAGCAACTTGACCTCGCTGTCGACTACTGTGAGCACGACCGACAGTAATCTGACCTCGTTGTCAACTACCGCGAGCACAACTGCCAGCAACCTGACCTCACTGTCGACCTCGACCTCTGCTGGCCTGAGCACAACCACCAGCAACCTGACTTCGTTGTCAACTACCGCGAGTACAACTGCCAGCGACTTGACCTCGCTGTCGACCACAACCTCTACGGTTTTGAGCACGACCACCAGCAACTTGACCTCGTTGTCGACTACCGCGAGTACAACTGCCAGCAACTTGACCTCACTGTCGACCACAACCTCTACGGTTTTGAGCACGACCGCCAGCAACTTGACGTCGTTGTCGACTACCGCGAGCACAACTGCCAGCGACTTGACCTCACTGTCGACCACAACCTCTACGGTTTTGAGCACGACCGCCAGCAACTTGACCTCGTTGTCGACTACCGCGAGTACAACCACCAGTAACCTGACGTCGTTGTCGACTGGCGTTAGTACAGCCGCTAGCGTCGTTAGCTCGTTGTCGACTGACGTTAGCACGGCCAGTAGCATCGTTAGCTCGCTGTCGACCACCGTGAGCACGGCCGACAGCAACCTAACCTCGTTGTCGACTGGTGTGTCGACTTCCAACAGCTTTGCGGCTTCGCTTTCGACGTCAGTCGCCCCGGTAATAGCAGCGATTACTGCCATCACTGGAACCGGCGGCACCATGGGCGGCATAGCCCAGGGCAGCGGCGGCTCTACGGTAGCTGGTACTTTCGTCACTGCCGGCGGCATTGGCGGTGTGGGTGCAGGCAACATAACTTTTGCTGATGCAGCGCCTAAGGCCTCTGACGTAGACACGATGGCATTAGGCCTCAAGGCCGAAGTCATGCTGGGAATGACAGGTGGAACAGCCGTTGGTGCATGGAGCAGCGTAACCGGCGTCAACGGCACTGCCGTTGGCTACCGTGCCACGGCAGGCGCAAATTCAGTGGCTATCGGTTATGAAAACCAGGCCACAGGCACCCAGTCACTGGCTATTGGCTACCGCAACATCGTCTCGGGTAACAACTCCGGCGCCATCGGTGATCCGAACATCATCTCAGGCAATGAAAGTTATGCTGTTGGTAACAACAACACTATCGCCGCGAACAACAGTTTTGTGCTCGGTAACAACGTGACAATCGCTGCCGGTAACGACAACTCGGTGGTACTGGGTAACAACAGCACATCGGGTGGTGCCAACACGGTGTCGGTCGGCTCTGACACCAATCAGCGGCGGATTACTAACGTGGCTCCAGGTGTTAACCCCACGGATGCGGCCAATGTCAGTCAGCTGCAAGGCGCTCAGCAGCAAGTGGTTAATCAGTTGAACGAAGTCAAGCAGCAAGTGACTAATCAGTTGAACGAAGTCAAGCGCATTGCCTACTCTGGTGCAGCGCTGGCCATGGCCATGTCCGGTAACTACATGCCTAGTCTGGAAGCGGGTGAGTCTGCGTTGGGTGTGGGCCTTGGCAACTACAAAGGTCACTCAGCTGTGGGCCTGTCCTTCAAGTCGCTGAACGAAGCAGGCAAAGCTACATGGGGTGTCAGCGTCTCCACCACCGGTAAAGATTGGGGCCTGAGTGGCGGTGTTGGCTGGAAGTGGAAATAAGCGTTAGCTAGCTTTTAAGAAACCCGCGCCTAGCGCGGGTTTCTTGTTTCAGCTGCCAGAAAACAGGTCAAAAGCTTTGTTGGGCGTAACCAGATTACAGTCGTACAGTTACGTGTTTTCTTTCATGCACACTTCCTTGAGGTAACCGCCGATGAGAATTGGTATTTCAGTCATCAGCCGTGCCGGCCAGAACATCTGGGAAAACGGCCTGGGTCAGAACGTATTTTTTCTGGCAAAGCTGCTTCAGCGCTTGCCGTTTGTACAGTCCGTTGTGCTTGTTGATGTGGGGGACCAGACCGCGCTTGCGCCGCAGGTGGACGTACAAGCGGCTGGATTGGCGCTTATGAAGCAGCACGATGCCACTGATGCGGTGGACCTGGTCATAGAAATGGCCGGCGGCCTGGACCCAAAATGGGTGAACTTGATGCGTGCGCGCGGCAAGCGGGTGGTGTTCCTCTGTTGTGGGCAGCCCTATGCTGCCTTGATTGAGCCTTCGGTGTTTCAAAAGTCGGGCAATGTGCCGGACGGCAGCGGGCGTGATGAAATTTGGCTTTTGCCCGAATATGCAGTGTTTGTGCCAATGCTACGCCTGATGCGCCGCTGCCCCGTGCACGTGGTGCCGTATATTTGGGACGCGAGTTTTCTGCAGGCCCGCATATCCGAGGTAAAGCAGCTGACCGGCATAACCTTTGGCTACCAGCCCAGGGCGACGGGCAGTGGCCTGCGCATTGCCATTTTTGAGCCCAACATTTCAGTGGCCAAGACGTCGAGCATTTCAATGCTTGCCTGCGACGAGGCTTACCGCAAAGACCCCAGCAGCGTCGCCATGATGCATGCCCTGAATACCTTGCATATGGCAACTCACCCCACCTTGTTGTACCTGGCCAATTCACTAGACCTGGTTCGGCAGCACAAGGCGGTATTCGTGGGGCGGCACGACATTGTGGGCTACATGGCACAACATGCAGACGCTGTGGTGTCCCACCAATGGTTAAACGACCAAAACTACAGCTACCTGGATGCCCTTTATGGCAACTATCCCTTGATTCATAACTCACCTTGGTTGCACAACCTGGCTGGCGCTGGTTATTACTACCCCGGATTTGACGCTGCCGAGGGCGGACGACAGATATTGCGTGCGGTAGCCAACCATGACGCCATGCTGGACGACTACGAGGCGCGCTCGCGCCGGGTGTTTGATGCGGTGGACCCTTGCAACGCGTCCAACATGCAGGGCTATGCCGAACGCCTGCAAAAGGTGCTGGTGGGTAGTTCAACCAGTACCGCGGGAAGTGCAGCATGAGCATGCAGGCAACCACCAGCCAGCGCCGGCTCAAAGTAGGCGTGTCTATTTTTGTGCGCAAGGGTGAGCAGTCTTTGTGGGAAAACGGCATTTTTCAAAACTGCCTTTTTTTGGTCATGCTTTTGTTGCGGTCACCACGGGTAGAGGCGACTTTTCTGGTAGCTGGTGGCGGCGACGGTGATGTAGACGATGCCCGTTTTCTGGCCGACTCGCCTGTGCCGGTTATCAACATGGCAACTGCCGCGCAAGAGCTCGACGTGATGATTGAGATGAGCGCACAGCTGAGCAAAGAATGGATTGAAGCCTTCCATGCCAGGGGCGGCAAAGTGGCGTCAATGCGGGTGGGCAACGACTACGTGATTGACATAGAGCGCATGGTGTTTGACAAGCCGCACGGCTTGCTCATTTCGGGTGCGCCTTATGACGCAATCTGGACGATTCCGGAATACGAGGCCACCTGCGTGCCGTATTTTGCCAGCGCTTTTCGGGCCCCCGTCACCATGCTGCCGCACCTCTGGACACCGGTAGTACTGGACAGGGCGCTGGCCAAGGCGGGCAATGCGGCGGAGTTTGGCTACCGGCCGGGGCGCAGGCGCTGGCGCGTTGGCATGTTCGAGCCGAATGTCTGCATGGTCAAGACCAGCCACATCCCCATGCTGTGCTGCGAAGCAGCGCACCGGGCCCAGCCCGACATGCTGGCGCATGTGGCTTGCTACAACACGGTACATATGGCGCAAGACCCGGTGTTCAGCGGCTTTGCCAACAACCTGGACATCGTGCGGCACGGTATTGCGTCGTTCGAGGCGCGCTACCCGATTTACGAAGTCCTGCCAGGGCGGCTAGACGCTGTCGTCAGCCACCACTGGGAAAATGGCCAGAATTACGTCTATTACGAAGCACTGTATGGCGGCTATCCGCTGGTGCACAACTCGCACCTGATTGGCGAGTGTGGTTACCGCTACGATGGCTTTGACTGTGAAGCGGGCGGCGAGGTGCTGCGCCGCGCTTTTGCAGAGCATGATGCCAATCTTGGTGCCTACCGCGAACAGGCACGCCACCTGATAAAACAGCTGGATCCGGAAAGTGTGGACAATGTGCGAATTTATACCGAGGCTATTGATGCGCTTTACTTGCAGGCCTGATGCGCCACTGGTGCGCGGCACAGGAGACGGCTGTGCTGCGGTTTAAATCGTTTCACCTTGCCGCTGCTTTGCTGCTGGCGGGTACTCTGGCCGCGCAGGCACAGGGCGTGTTGACGCCGCCTGCGCGCCCTGCGGGGCCAGCCAATGCGTTGGCGCAGGCCGCCGAAGGCGTTGGCCTCAAGCGTTGTCTGCCTGCCTTGCAGCGGCTGTCGTCGCTGGGGGTGCTAGGCGCCAAAAGCAATGATGTATTGATGGACTGGGACCGAAAGCGCGGGGACGCCAGCCCGGTGTTTTCCTTGATCGGTATGGAGTTCGTGGGAGCCGGTGCGGCGATGTCGATCACTGCCATTCCCGAAGCAGACGGCACCTGCACGGTGGCTGCCGAGC
>JAYURC010000017.1:0-2075 GCA_043756405.1 Polaromonas sp. | reverse complement strand
GCTGAAAATGTGACCGAATACTGGTTTTGGAAAGCCTGGGAAACCAGCTTGACGACGCTGCGCGTGTGCGACCCCGCCTGCGGCTCGGGCGCTTTTCTCGTGGCCGCGTTTGATGTGCTCAAAGAAGCCTACAGTCAAATGCATTTCAAGCTGCGCGAGTTGGCACCGTTTGAGCTGTTTCACGTCGACATCAGCCACACCATCCTGAAAAACAACCTCTTTGGCGTTGATATCAACGCCGAGAGCATCGAAATCACCAAACTCTCGCTCTGGCTCAAAACCGCTGAGCGCGACCATAAATTAGCGGGGCTGGAAGCCAACTTCTACCAAGGCAACAGCCTGGTCGCCGACAAAGCGCTGGATCCACTGGCGTTTGACTGGCAGGGGCATTACAGCCATCTATTCAACCCGGATTCTGCTATAAATAATATAGCTTTTAAGGCAGTAAATACGTCGGCTATAGGCGGTTTTGACGCTCCTGCCGCAGGGGGCTTCGACGTCATCCTAGGCAACCCGCCCTACGTCCGCCAAGAGCTCTTCACCAACTTGAAGCCGTATTTGCAGCAGCACTACAGCGCCTACCACGGCGTGGCGGACTTGTATGTTTATTTCTTTGAGCTGGGGCTGTGCAAGCTCTTGCGCACCGGCGGGCGGCTGGGGTACATCTCCAGCAGCAGCTTCTTCAAAACCAGCTCGGGTGAGCCGCTGCGCCGGCTCTTGCGCCAGCAGGGGCAGATTGAGACGCTGGTTGACTTTGGCGACTGGCAGGTGTTTGAGGGCGTGACCACCTACCCCGCCATCGTGGTGCTGCAAAAATATGCACCTGACGATGCCAAACCCGCGCAGTTTTTACAGCTGACCGCAGCTGTGCCTGATTTGGCTGCCTGCTTTGAAGAAAGCAAGCAGACTTTGAATTTGGCGCAACTTTCTGGCGGAAATCAGGGGGAAGAAGGCGCTGAAGCTGTAGAAGCCGCTGAGTGGCAGCTAGAAGGCAACGAAGCCTCCGCCTTGCGCGACAAGTTAACCCACGGCCACCCCAGCTTGAAGCAGGCCGTCGGTTCGCCGCTGTACGGCATCAAAACCGGTTTGAACGAAGCCTTCGTCATCGACCGCGCCACGCGCGACAAACTCGTCTTTGCCGACCCCGCGAGTGAGACGCTGTTCAAGCCCTTTTTAGAAGGCAAAGACATCAAACGCTGGCAGGTCGAGAGTGAGGACCGGTGGTTGATCCTGCTGCCCAAGGGGTGGACAAAAAACAGCATGAATTCGGTTGTAGCCGGCGTAAATGCTGCCTCAGCAGCTACAGAAGACATAGCGTTCATCTGGCTGAAAACCCGCCACCCGCACCTGGCTGCCTACTTGGCACCGTTTGCGGATGCCGCGCGGAAACGGACGGACAAGGGTGATTATTGGTGGGAGTTGCGGGCTTGCGCGTATTACGGCAAGTTTGACGAAGCGAAGATTTATTACCCCGATATTTGCGTAACTCCCAGCTTTGGCATGGACGAAAAGGGCATGTTTTCGGGTAATACGGGCTATTTTTTGCCTACGAAAGAGAAGTGGCTGGCTGCTTTGCTGAACTCCAAAGCGGTTTGGTATCTGGTCATGGGGCTGTCAACGCACATTCGCGGCGGGTATCGCCGCATGTTCACCCAGCAAATCGAAACCCTGCCCATCCCCGCCGCCAGCGTCCAACAACAAACCGAACTCACCCACTTAGCCACCGCTTGCGCACAAGCCGCCAAAGAGCGTTTGGCCGCACAAAAAGTCTTTGGCGGGCGGATTTTGGACTTGTTGCCCACACCCGCCCCCAAAGGCGCGCAACTAAGTTTAGGCGATAAACTAAGTAGCTGGTGGCTGCTGGACGACTTCAAAGCTTTCCAGTCGTTGCGCTCACGCAGGGGGATCTCGGTTTTGAAGCGTTTTTGCACCTCAAACTGGAAGGCTTTGAAGTCCTCCAGCAGCCACCAGCTGCCCAGCCTCTCGCCCAAATTGCCTTGTGCGCCTTTGGGCATGGGTGTGGGCAACAAGTCCAAAATCCGCCCGCCAAAGCCGCGCTGCGCCGCCAAGCGCGC